>NZ_DASVYD010000054.1:0-3494 GCF_036392335.1 Vitreimonas sp. | reverse complement strand
AGCCGGTTTGCTCCGCCAAGACCCAGACAAGCCACACCGCCGCGCCGAACATCGGGAACGCGAGCACGTTCTTGGCGCGCTCCATCCACGGCCCCGGCTTCGGCACCAGCTTCTGCAAGCCCGGCAAGAAATGCAGCAGCGTCAGCGGCAGCGCAAAGCCCAGGCCGAGCGCCGCGAAGATCAGCACGGTCACGCCCGCCGATTGCGTGAGCGCCGCGCCGATCGCACCGGCCATGAAGGGCGCTGTGCACGGCGTCGCTGCGATCACCGCCAAGGCGCCTGTAAAAAACGCGCCCGCGTCGCCACCGCGCGCGGTCAAGCCAGACCCGGTATTCTGCAACGACCCGCCAATGTCGAACACGCCGAGCAGGTTCAGCCCAATCGCGAAGAAGAGCAGCGCCAACGCGCTCGTCACCCATGGCGCCTGTAATTGGAACCCCCACCCAACCGCCTCGCCGGCGCCGCGCAATGCAATCAGCAGCACCGCGAGCGCCAGGAAGGTCGCCATCACGCCGACGAAATAGAGCGCGCCGTGCCTGTGCGCTTCGCCATTCTGCACGCCGCCCGCAAAAGCGAGCGCCTTCACCGACAATACCGGCAGCACGCACGGCATCACATTGAGAATAAGGCCGCCCACAAACGCCAAGCCCAGCGCCGCAATCAGGGCCAATGCGGAGAGCGGCTCGGCGGGGATCGCGGCGGCGGCCGCGCGTCCGCCCTCAAGCTCCGCCAATTTGTAATCATCGGAGAGCGTCACGGGCGCTTCGTCCGTCCCCGCGATCGGCTCACCCGGCTGCGCCTCGATTTCCACGCCGCGATGAACCCACGCGCCGCCCTCGCGCACCTCAAAGGCCACCACGCCGGCAAGTGGGACTTGCCCCAGATTGTCGGCCACGCCCGGAGTCAGACTGAAACTCGCCCCGCCGACGCCGACGCGCGCCAATTGCGGCTCGCCAGCGCGCATCGTATCGCGCCCGTACGCGAAGAAGCGCGCGTTGCGGATTTCGGTCGCGTTGGGCAGGGCCACGCTCAAACGCGCCGGCGACCCCGCGCTGATGCGCGCATCCACACGCGCCGCATTGCTTGGGAGCGCCGCGACCGCTTGCGCAATTCGCGGCGCCCATTGCGGATCGTCGCGCCCCGCCGCTGCGATCGACACATCGAGCGTGAGATCCATTTCTTCGGGAATGCAGATGTCGGAGCAGACCAACCAATACGCATGCACCGGCAGCGTCACGGTCGAGCCCACGCGCGCATTGGCCGGCGCCGTCACCTCGATCGGAAACAGCACTTCGCCTTCGTAGCCAAAGTTCACCAGCATCGCGAACGGGATCGCTTCCGGCGTCGGCCATTGGATCGGGCCGATCCGCCAGCCCGCCGGCGCCGACCAAGTCAGCTCCGTCGGCTCGCCGCTGTCGCCCGGATTGATCCAATAGGTGTGCCAGTGCTCGCGAATATTCTGGCGCAGCACGATGGTGAACGTCTCACCCGGCGCCACCGCCGCGCGCGACGAATGCAATGAGCCCTCGACCTGCCGCTCGCCTGGTAAAGGCTGCGCCGCCGCGGGCGCGGCAAGCGAAAACGCGAGGAGGATCAGTCCGACAACGAAACGCAGCATGTTTGGCGACATAAGCTCCCCAGCCGAACCGTCCAGTGCGACCGCCTGTCCAGGCTACGGCCCAAAGAAAAGCGCCCCTCCCGCGAGGGAGAGGCGCTTCTTTATACGTCCGAGCGGCGCTCTTAGTTGCTGAGCGGCGTCGAAGCCTGAATCCGCGCAGCGCGGCTCAGGATCTTCGGCCACAGGCCCAGCGAGAGCAGGTGCGCGTGCATCACAGCCGTGACGCCGCGATCGCGCAGCTCGAGATAGGTTTCTTTCGGAAGCGCATTGAGCTTCTTTTCGTCGATCCGCAGATACTCGCCAATCTTCATCGGCTCGTCCGGCGTGCCGTCCGGCTTGGCGCGCGGCAGCGCCAGCGGGGTCAGCTCAAACAGATTGTGCTGATCCATCAGCTTCACGAACTCGCTGGTGCGGCGGCCCAGCACGTCGAATTCACGGCAGAATTGGATCGCTTCCTGCGTGTAACGCGAGGGCTGGTCACCCTCGAAGAACGGCAGTTCCGGCGTGGTCGAGAGCATCTTCGCGGCGCGATCGATGCAAACGAGAACACGGTCGCCGTCCTGGCCTTGCGCTTGCCCTTCCGGCTGCGGCCCACCCGCCATCACGGGCAGGAACGGATAGCGGCGCGCGAACGCAGGCAAGTACACTTCCGGATCAAGCGAGCCATCGGCGCCCAAGAACACGTTCATGCCGGGGCGCAGCCCCATCACGGCCAGCGGCGTCTTCGATTGCGTGTCGAAAATGATCGGATAGCAGACGGCCGCAAGGCCGAATTCATCCACCGTCAGCGGCACCAGATGCGTATCCGCCAAGAACGAGAATGGGGTCGAGACTTGGCTCACGCCAAGCGTTCGATGCTTCTCGATCGAGAGCGGCTCAAGCTGGCGATAGAACAGAATTTTGCCCAGCGTTTGCTGGCCGCCTTGGGCGGTCGTCATGGGTGTCTCCGCGAGTTCCCTACCACAGGGCCGATGTCCAACCACGAATGCGCGCTCACCGCAACACTGGACCGCAAATCGGCTGCGCGGGAACCGCTTTTCCAGGGCCCGACGCATGATATGTGAACCCAAGCGCTCGGTTCGGCGCGTGCGAGGGGAACATGAAGCCATTCCAATGGGCTGCCGCCTTGGCCGTGGGCTTGGTCCTGGCCGCCTGCGGACCGCGCGCGGCCCAGCCTATGACGGCATTCGAGGGGCGGCTCACGGACTGGGCGCGCGCCATCCTGGCGGACAGCCCTGAGCTCGCTTCCCACGCCGGGGTATCAGAGGATGCGGCGGGCGGGCCCTACGCGGCCCGTCTCGACGACCGCTCGCCACTCGCCGCCGAAGCCCGCCGCAGCGCCGCCATTCGCCGCTACGCGGAATTGCGTGCGTTGGACGTGGACGGCTTGGACGACGCCAATCGGCTCACCTACGACATCCTGGAGACCCAGTTCGCGAACGCAGCAGCCGGCGCCGCGTTTTCCTATGGCGACTTCACGCCGCTCGGCGGCATTCGCCCCTACGTGCTCAACCAGATGGACAGCGCGTTCCTGACCCTGCCCGCATTCCTCGACGAGCGCCACGACATCGCCAACAGCGCCGATGCGGAGAATTATATCGCACGCCTGCGCGCCGTCGCCGCAGCCATCGATCAGGAGACCGAACGCGCGCGCCTCGACGCGGTGCAGGGCGTGCGTCCGCCCGGCTTTATCATGGACGCGACCTTCAACGCGCTCCAAGGCGTGCTGCAGATCGCGCCCATGTCGCAACCCTATATCGTGAGCTTCCGTCGCAAACTCGATGCACTGGCCGCCGCCGAGCCAGACGTCAACCGCCGCGCCGAGATCGAGCGCGCCAACCTGGCTCTGCTGGCGCGCGCTGAAATCATCGTGCGC
>NZ_DASVYD010000053.1:0-60328 GCF_036392335.1 Vitreimonas sp. | reverse complement strand
CCCGAGGCCATCCAGCAGGTCGCCTTCTTCAAGCGGGACCAGATCACCACTGATCTGATTTGCTGCGAGATTATCGCCAGGGACGAGACTTGGTTCTTCCACGAGGAACAGCCTGAATGGTCGGACGTGCTCGAACTGGTTCAACAGTTGCCAGGCTTCGACGACGAGTGGCTATCGAAAGTAATGCTGCCGCCATTTGCCGAGAACCGGACGATTGCCTTCGAGCGCAGATCATGACGAGACGTCCAACCGACATCATTTCGGCCATGCTGGCGCCATTGACCTTTTTCGAGGCGCGCTGCGACGACAAAAGCACGCTGCGGAAACTCATCGCACTAGCGCACGACAGATCAAGACGACACGAAGCGCACGCCTTATTCTCCGAAATCAGAGCGAAAACTCTTGCCGCTTATGAGCGGAAAGATGATCTCGCGCTGGCACAGTACGCATTCGAGGAAATCTGCGCGAAGACGCTCTACAACCTCACACACGAGCCTGCGCCATTCGATCCTGACTCACCATTTTGGGTATTGCCGCTGGCGCTCGACCTAGGACGCAAACTCGGAGTCACGGACGCCAGCTTGATTAGCCCCCTACTTCGGATCGACCAACAATAACCTCAAGCTGGCGCTTCGTTGTCGTGGCTGACGGGTTCGCCCATGAGGACGAGTTCTTCGGCGGCGGTGGGATGGACGGCGCAGGTCATGTCCCATTGCGCTTTGGTGAGGCCGGCTTTGACGGCGATGGCGGCGAGCTGAATCATCTCCGGCGCATCGACGCCCGCGATATGCACGCCGAGCACGCAATCGGTTTTCGCGTCGACCACGAGCTTCATCATCACGCGCTGCTCATTGCCGGCGAGGATGTTTTTCATCGGCCGGAACACAGTGCGGAAAATCTTGAGCTTGTGGCCCTGCATGCGCGCGTCTTGCTCGCTCAAGCCCACCGTGCCGACAGGCGGGCTTGAGAACACGGCGCTGGCGACATCCTTGTGATCGAACTTGGTCGGGCGCTGGTGAAACTCGGTTTCCACGAAGGCCACCGCCTCGCGGATGGCGACGGGCGTGAGATTGATGCGGTCGGTCACGTCCCCCACCGCCCAGATCGATGGCGTGCTGGAGCGCGAATATTCATCGACGATGACCGCGCCGCGCTCGCTGAGCTTCACGCCGGCGGCTTCAAGGCCGAGTCCATGCGTGTTCGGCGTGCGCCCCACTGCCCACATCACTTGATCGGCTTCAAGCCGCATCGTGTTGGAGAGCGTGACGAGTTTGCGATTGCCGCTGAGCGGGGCGATTTCGCTGATGGTGGAGCCGCAGATCACTTTGACGCCGGAGCGTTCGTAATCGGCCTGCACGTGCATCCGCACGTCATGATCGAAGCCGCGCAGCAAACGCTCGCCGCGATAGATTATGGTGGTTTCGACGCCGAGGTTTGCGAAGATGTTGGCGAATTCAAGCGCGATGAAGCCGCCGCCGGCGATGACGATGCTGGAGGGCAGCTCATCGAGCAGGAACGCGTCGGTGGAGGTGATGCCGAGTTCTTGGCCGGGCGTTTCTTCCGGGCGATAGGTGTGGCCGCCGGTGGCGACGAGGATGCGCTCGGCGGTAAGGTAGCGGCCTTCGCGCGTGAGGCGGATCGTGTGCGCGTCGGTGAGCACGGCGCGATCTTCGATGATGCGCACGCCGGCGGCGTCGAGGTTTTTAATGTAAAGCCCAGAGAGCCGATTCACTTCCGTTTGCACGGTGTCGCGGAGCGTCGGCCAATCGAAGCGCGCCCAATCCACGGTCCAGCCGAAGCCTTTGGCGTCGCGGAAGGCTTGGGAATATTCCGACGCATAGACGAGGAATTTCTTCGGCACGCAGCCGCGCAGCACACACGTGCCGCCCACTTGCACCTGCTCGATGATGGCGACCTTAGCGCCGCTCTTGGACGCCAGCCGCGCCGCGCGCACCCCGCCAGAGCCCGCGCCGATGACGATGAGATCGTAGTCGTATTGGGGCATGCTCTAACCTAACTCCTCACCCGCTTGCGGGGGAGGTGGCTGCGCAGCAGCCGGAGGGGGTAAGTGAAAGGCGATGGTTTCCCATACGCCTGTGAGATTGTCGTACACGTCCGTGCTCGTCACACGCAGCACGCGCCAGCCGTGTTGCGCAAGGTATTTGGTGCGCCGCGCGTCGTGTTCCAACTCTTCGGGTGTGGAATGCGTATAGCCATCGACCTCAATTATCAGCTTGGCGGCCACGCAGGCAAAATCCGCGATATAGGGCCCCACGGGATGCTGGCGGCGAAAACGTGCGCCATTGAGCGCGCGTTTGCGGATGTAGCTCCATAGCAGCGCTTCTGAGCGCGGCATCTTGCGGCGCAGTTGTTTGGCGAATTGGCGGGATTGTTTTTCGCTGTCGCGCACGGTCCCCCTCCCCTCGCTTCGCTCGGACCTCCCCCGCAAGCGGGGGAGGAGTCAGCCCAGCATAACTGCTGCTCGGCTTGCGGGGGAGCTGTCAGCGCGCGAAAGCGCGGCGAGTGAGGGGGCGATGGTGCGCAAAAGTTGGGCGGACTTGCCCCCTCCGGCTCGCTGCGCTCGCCACCTCCCCCGCAAGCGGGGGAGGAGTTTGGACGCAGCACAATATCCTCCCCACGGAGTGGGGAGGATGAAGATAGAGCTTAGTGCGCCTTCTTCATATAGGTGGGCAGCCAGCTTTCGTGGGCGTGGCGGAGTTCGGCGATGTTGACGTGTTCGCGTTGACCGCTTGCGCCGAGATAGGAAATCTCGCGCCCGCCGGCTTCGCCGACGATGAGATAGTCCACGCCCGCCGCACGGGCGCGGCGATCGAGATCGTCGATCTTTTGCGAGGGCAGCGCGATCAGGTAACGCGCTTGATCCTCGGCGAAGAGGAATTGCGCGTCGGTGAGATCGCCTTGGTAGCCGAGCTGCACCCCGACATCGGCGCCGAGCGCCATCTCAGCGGCCGCAAGCGCGACGCCGCCGTCCGAAAGATCATGCGCGGCGCGGACTGTGCCGTCCGCGATCAAGCCACGGACGAAATCGCCGTTCTTCTTCTCAAGAGCCAGATCGACGCGTGGGGCGGCCCCGCCAAGCTTGAAGAGATCGCGTGCATAGATGCTCTGGCCGAGATGGCCTTTGGTTTCGCCGATGAGCACAAGCGTGTCGCCGGCTTTCAGCGCATCGGCCGTGGCGCGGCGTTCGAGATTGTCGATGATGCCGACGCCGCCGATCGCGGGCGTGGGCAGAATGGCTTGGCCGTTGGTCTCGTTATAGAGCGAGACGTTGCCGCTGATGACCGGGAACGCGAGTTCGCGGCAGGCTTCGGCCATGCCTTCGATGGCGTGCACGATCTGGCCCATGATTTCCGGGCGCTGCGGATTGCCGAAATTGAGATTGTCGGTAACGGCGAGCGGCCGCGCGCCGACGGCGCTCAAATTGCGCCAAGCTTCGGCAACGGCTTGCTTGCCGCCTTCGTAGGCGTCGGCTTCGACATAACGGGGCGTGACATCGCAGGTCATGGCGAGCGCACGCTGCGACCCGTAGAGCCGCACGATCGCCGCGTCGCTGCCGCTGTCGGCCAGGGTGTCGCCTTGGACGTGGCGATCATATTGCTCCCAAATCCAGCGCTTCGAGGCTTGATCGGGTTGGGAAAGCAGCGCGGAAAGCGAAGACGCGAAGCCCG
This sequence comes from Vitreimonas sp., assembly GCF_036392335.1. Classification (NCBI taxonomy): domain Bacteria; kingdom Pseudomonadati; phylum Pseudomonadota; class Alphaproteobacteria; order Hyphomonadales; family Hyphomonadaceae; genus Vitreimonas; species Vitreimonas sp. The sequence goes on along the minus strand of NZ_DASVYD010000053.1, from coordinate 56,639 downwards.
GGTAATCTTCGACCAGCCGCTTCTGTTCGCCTTCGGTGAGCGGGATGGCCTTGAGCGGCTGCACATAGGGGCGCTCATATTTCGGCGCTTCGTCGGCCAGGGGCCCGAGCGGAATATCGCACACCACTTGGCCGTGCCATTTTAGCGTGAGCTTGCCGGTGTCGGTGGTTTGGCCGATCACGGCGGCGTCGAGGCCCCATTTTTCGAAGATGCGCTTGGCTTCGGCTTCGCGCCCGGGCTTCAACGTCATCAGCATGCGCTCTTGGCTTTCCGAGAGCATGAATTCGTACGGCGTCATGCCCTCTTCGCGCGCGGGCACTTTATCGAGGTCGAGTTCGATTCCGGCTTCGCCTTTGGAGGCCATTTCCACGGACGACGACGTGAGGCCCGCGGCGCCCATGTCTTGAATGCCGATGATGGCGTCGGTCGCCATCAATTCGAGGCAGGCTTCGATCAGCAGCTTTTCGAGGAAGGGGTCGCCGACTTGCACCGTGGGACGCAGGCCGTCTTCGCCTTCCACGAATTCCGCACTCGCCATCGTGGCACCGTGAATGCCGTCACGGCCGGTTTTGGCGCCGACATAGACCACCGGATTGTTCGCGCCTTTGGCGGCGCTGGTGAAAATCTTGTTCTTATCGGCGATGCCGAGGCAGAACACGTTGACGAGGATGTTCCCGTTGTAGCGCGCGTCGAAATTGGTCTCGCCGCCGACCGTCGGCACGCCGACGCAATTGCCGTAGAAGCTGATGCCGCTGACGACGCCGTCGACCAGTTTGCGCGTCTTCGGATGCTCCGGCTCGCCGAAGCGCAGCGCGTTCATGATCGCAACCGGGCGCGCGCCCATCGTGAACACGTCACGCAGGATGCCGCCGACGCCGGTGGCCGCGCCCTGGAACGGTTCGATGAAGCTTGGGTGGTTGTGGCTTTCCATCTTGAAGATGGCGGCCAGCCCCTCGCCGATATCGATGGCGCCCGCGTTCTCGCCGGGCCCGTAAATCACGTGCGGCGCCTTAGTCGGGAATTTCGCGAGATGCACGCGGGTGGATTTGTAGGAGCAATGCTCCGACCACATCACCGAGAAGATGCCGAGTTCGGTGACGTTCGGGGTGCGGCCGAGTTTTTCCAGGACGAGATCATATTCGTCGCGGGAGAGACCGAATTCTTCGGCGAGAGCCAGCGTGCCTGGCGCGAGCGGGTCTAGGGACATGAGCCAGCGGATAACCTGTGTCGCGATGGGGGGCAATTGGCTTGCAGGACCTAGTTCCGCAGGTCTGGCGTGCCCTGCGCCTGATTGGGGAACGTGACGGCAACTCGACAAGGGCCGTCCCCGGCGATACCTCGGGGATGAGCCGAGGAGACGACCTATGCGTGAAGTGCCGTTGACCGAATTGCCGAGCTTGGTCGGCCAAGAATTGGGCGTTTCGGATTGGCTGGAGATCACCCAGGACCGGGTCAATCGTTTCGCGGACGCGACGGGCGACCACCAATGGATCCATGTGGACGTCGAGCGCGCGACCAAGGAATTGGGCGCGCCAATCGCGCATGGGTATTTGGTGCTGTCGCTGATCCCGTTCCTGGCCAAGAACATCGTCGCCTATCAAGGCGTCAGCCGCGGCATCAATTATGGCTGCAACAAAGTGCGCTTTACGAACATGGTGCCGGTGGGATCGCGGGTGCGCATGCGGGTGAAGTTGGAAGCGTGCGAGATGCGCGCGGGCGCGTACCAATTGGTGAACCAGTGCACGATCGAGGTTGAGGGCCAGGAGCGCCCGGCCTGCGTCGCCGAAACAGTGTCGCTGCTCTACGCCGGCTGATGCTGACCTTCGTCGAAAGCATTTCGCTCGCGGGCGATCGGGCGAAGCAGAACGACGATGCGTGTGGGTTTTTGGGCGATCGCGCTTGGGTGCTCGATGGCGCGACGGACTTGCATGGCGAACCGCTGACGGGCTGGAAATCCGACGCGAGCTGGATCGCCAACATCGCAAACAGCCAGCTCCACGGTATGGAAGGCGGCGACCTTCGCTCCGCCGTGTACGAGACAAGCGTCGTCGCTTCTCAGGCATTCACCACCCTCCTGGCAGGTCGGACGTTCGAGCGCTGGCAATCCCCGATCTCTTCCTTGCTGATGATTGAAGAGACATCCGAGGGCGTTGCCGGCATCGATCTGGGCGATAGCCGTTTGTTTGCTTTGGACGCGACCGGGATAGTGCATGTGACTGGCGGGCCAAAAACGGGGCGCGAAGCAGAGACGCGCGCGGCGGCGCAGCAGACCGATGCGGATAAGCCATTATTGGAACGCACGGCGACGATTGAGATGTTGCGGCGGGGGCGCGCGGCGCTGAACCAAGACGGCGCGCACTGGACGTTTGGGATTGATCCCAAATGCGCCGATCATGCGCGGGCATGGTCATTCAAACTCGCGCGGCCGGCGCATGTGCTTTTGATGACGGATGGGTTCGCGGCGCTGACGGATCAATATGGCGCGTATGATGCGGCCGGCTTGGTGCGCGCGGCCTTGGATAAGGGTCTGCAGGAACTTGGGCGGGAGCTTCGCGCGATCGAAGCTCAAGATTCGGGCGGGACGCTGCATCCGCGGTTCAAGAAGAGCGATGATGCGACAGCGTTGCTGATGCGTCTGTCGTAAGGGTGTTGACGCCGGCTTGGGGCTTCCCCGAACTGGCGGGCATGAATAGACGTGAACTTCTCCAAGCCAGCGCCGCGCTGCCGGCGCTTGCCCTTCTCCCCGCTTGCGCAAGTACGGATGCCGCAATGACCCTGACGCCCCCGATCGCCCGCCGCGAGCCCAAGCGCATCGAACAATTGGGGCGCGTGCGCACCGACGATTATGCCTGGATGAAGGACGACAATTGGCAGGAGGTGATGCGCGATCCATCGCTGCTGCGCGCCGATATTCGCGCGCACCTGGATGCGGAGAACGCCCATCGCGAACAGGTGATGGCGCCGACGGCTGAATTGCAGGAGCGGCTCTATCAAGAGATGCGCGGGCGCGTGAAGGAAGACGATTCCACCGTGCCGGCCGCGGACGGGCCATGGGAATATTATCGCCGCTTCGAGACGGGCGCGCAGCACCCGATCCATGCGCGGCGCCCGCGCGGCGGCGGCGCCGAGCAAATTCTAATCAATGTCGATGAGCAGGCGCGCGGCAAGACGTTCTACAAAGTCATCGCCGGCGAGCATTCGCCGGATCACGCGCTCTATGCCTATGCGGTCGATGAGCAAGGCTCGGAAATCTACACGGTGTTTGTGAAAGATCTGGCGAGCGGCGAGACGCTGGCGGGGCCGATCACCAATTGCACCGGCGATTTTAGCTGGTCGCCGGATTCGCAATTCATCTTCTGGACGTTCCGTGATGATAACGGCCGCCCTTCCCGCATCTTCCGCAGGCCAGCGCGCGGTGGCGAGGACACGCTTGTTTATGACGAGCCGGATGACGGCTTCTTCTTGAGCGTTGGCAATACGGAAAGCGACGAATTCATCGTCATTTACGCTGGCAATGGCAGCCAATCGGAAATCTATACGATCCCGGCGGCGACACCGACCGCGGCGCCGACACTGTTCGCGGCGCGCGAAGAGGACATGCTCTACACGCCGACCCATTGGAACGGACGTTGGTACGTCCTGACCAATGCCGATGGCGCGGTGGACTTCAAGGTGATGATCGCCGAGCCCGGCCGCACGGCGCGGGCGCACTGGCGTGATTTCATCCCGCACGAGGCGGGCCGCTACATTCTGGGCTTGGGCGCGACCAAGGATTATCTCGTGCGCGCCGAGCGCATTAACGCGCTGCCGCGGATCGTCGTGCGCCACAAGGCGGGCGAAGAGCACACGATCGCGATGGCGGAAGAGGCCTACAATCTCGAACTCGTCGGCGGCTACGAGTACGACACGACCAATCAGCGCTTCGTCTATGATTCGCCGACGACGCCGCTGCAGACCTACGATTACGATCTGGCGGCGCGCACACGGGTGTTGCGCAAGACGCAGGAAATCCCGAGCGGCCACGATCCGGCGGCGTATGAGGCGCGGCGCTTCTTCGCCACCGCGAGCGACGGCAAGCGCGTGCCGATCACGGTGCTGATGAAGCGCGGCACGCCGCTCGACGGCTCGGCCCCGCTCTATCTTTATGGCTATGGCTCGTACGGCATTTCGATGGACGCGGATTTCTCGATCCGGCGTCTGAGCTTGGTCGATCGCGGCTGGGTCTATGCGATCGCGCACGTGCGCGGGGGTTCGGAAATGGGCTTCGGCTGGTTTCAGGACGGGCGGCGTTTCGCGAAGAAGAATTCGTTCAGCGATTTCGTGGCGTGCGCGGAAGAGCTGATTTCGCGTGGCTACGGTCGCGCGGGCAACATCGTCTGCGAAGGCCGCTCGGCCGGCGGGCTGCTGATGGGCGCGATCACCAATATGCGGCCTGATCTGTGGGCCGGCGTGATTGGCGGCGTGCCGTTCGTGGATGTGTTGAACACGATGAGCGACACCTCGCTGCCGCTGACGCCGCCGGAATGGCCCGAATGGGGCAATCCGCTGGAGAGCACGGAAGCCTACGATTACATCGCCTCGTACTGCCCGTACTCGAACATTACGCATAAACCCTACCCGGCTGTGTTGGCGACGGGAGGTCTGACCGATCCGCGCGTGACCTATTGGGAGCCGATGAAGTGGGTGGCGAAGCTACGCCCGCACACGACGAGCGGACGGCCTGTGTTGCTGAAGATGAACATGGGCGCGGGCCACGCAGGCGCGGCGGGGCGGTTCGAGTTCTTGCGTGAACTGGCGCACGATTACGCGTTCGCGATCAAGGCGATTGGTGCGGAAGAAGCGGGCGGCGCGTTCTAGCGCTTTGTGCTCCCCCGTTTACGGGGGAGCTGTCGCGAAGCGACTGAGGGGGCGAGAGGCGCGCGCAAGCGTCTACCGGACTTACCCCTCCGGCTCGCTTCGCTCGCCACCTCCCCCGCTTGCGGGGGAGGAGTTAGGTGCGGATGCCGAACCAGCGGGCGCGGTGATAATCGTTGATGTTGTCTTCGTAGCCGGTGAGGTCCGGGTGCACGAGATTGGTCGAGTTGATGAACACGCTCATGCAAATGGGCGCTTCATCAAGCGCGAGCTGCTCGGCCGCCGACATGATCTCGCCGCGGCGCGCGGCGTCCATCTCGAAATCGGACGCATGCACCAGACGATCATATTCGGGGTTTGAATAGCCCGGATAGTTTTGCGGCCCGGTGCGGGTTTCCAGCAGATAGAGATAGATTTTCGCGTCGTTATAGTCGGCGATCCAGCCGCCGTCGCCGACGTCGAAATTCTTGGCGCGCAGATTGGCGTAATGCACCTGCGTTTCCGTGCCGCGCAGCTCCACACTCACCCAGGGCGCGATCTGGCGCCAATTGCTTTGCACGATGACGGCGACGCGGGGATTGTCGCTGGTGTTGCGGTGCGAGAATTCGAAACGCAGCGGATTGTTCGGACCGTATCCAGCGGCCGTGAGCAGACGGCGCGCTTCTTCGCGACGTTGCTCGATCGGTTGATCGGCCCAGCGATAGCGCGCCGTGCCCGGATAATTCGCGATGCCCGGCGGCACGAATTTGTAAGCCGCCTGCTCGCCGGTGCGATAAATATTGGCAGCCACCCAGTCGCGGTCATAGGCCATGCATAAGGCTTGGCGCACGCGTTGATCATTGAACGGCGGCTTGGTCATGTTGAACGAAAAATAATTGCAGGTGAGGTACGGCGCGACGCGCACATAGCCTGGCAGCGCGCGGCGCAATTCGTTGACTTGGTTGGAAGGAAAGCGGGTCGACCAGCCCGCCTCGCCGCTCATCACCTTCCGCGCCGCCGCGTTCACGTCGTTCGAGGGATAGAAATAGAGATTCTCCATCGCCACGTTGGCGGCGTCGAAGAAATTCGGATTGCGCTGCAGGTGGACAATGTAGTTCGACCACCATTTCACCAGCGTGAAGGCGCCGTTGACGGCGATGTTGTCGGGGTGAACCCATGAATCGCCATGGCGTTCGACGATGTGCTTCGGCACCGGGTACGCCGTGTAGTGCATGAGCAATTCAGGCAGGTACGGCGCCGGGTGTTCGAGTTGAATCTCGAAGGTGAGATCATCGAGCGCGCGCACGCCGACATTGTCCGGGCTCATCTCGCCCGCGTTCACCGCCTGCGCATTCTTGATCGGATAGAGGATCGCCGCGTACTCGGCGAGATTGTTAGGATCGAGGATGCGCTTGATCGCGAATTCGAAATCGTGTGCGTCGCAGGGTTCGCCGTCAGACCACTGCGCCTGACGCAGGAAGAAGGTCCAGGTGCGCCCGTCTTCGCTCACTTCCCAGCGTTCGGCCATGCCGGGGATCGGTTCGGCCTTGGCGTTTTCGGTGGTGAGGCCGACGAACATGTTGCCGATGATGTTGTTCTCCCACGACCCAGAGGCTTTGTGGGGATCGAGCGACAGCGGCTCGCCTTGATTGCAGATATCGAGCGAGCGATTGGCTTTATCGAAGCCGATCACGCGGCCATTGCTGCAGGCGCCCAGCGAGGCGGCGGCGGTCAAACCGCCCGCGCCGGCCAGCAAGGCGCGGCGACTGGTCCAAAACGGTTGGTTACTCATCACCGCTCCTTCGGGTCGAGCGCATCACGCAGACCGTCGCCCAGGAAATTCAGCGCCAGCAGCGTGATCAACATGGTCACGGCGGGCGCAATCAGCATCCACGGCGCCTGCATCTGCCCCATGCCGCGCGCCAGGAGGCTGCCCAACGAACTCAACGGTTCCTGCACGCCGAGACCGATGAAGGACAAAAAGCTCTCCGCCAGGATAATCACTGGAATGTTGAGTGTGGCGAAAACCACCACCGGCCCCAGCACATTGGGCACGATGTGGCGCAACACGATTTGAATGGGCTTGGCGCCCGAGGCGCGCGCGGCTTCAACGAATTCCTTTCGCCGGAGCGCAATGGTTTGACCGCGCACGATACGCGACATGGTGAGCCATTCCACCGCGCCAATGGCGCAGAAGACAAGCACCAGATTGAGCTCAGGACTATCGAGCTGCACGACGGTCATCAGCACGATGACGAAAAACACGAACGGGATGGAATACATCACATCCACAAATCGCATCATCAGGTCGTCAACAATGCCGCCCGCGAAGCCCGCGATAGCGCCGTAAAGGACACCAATGGTCAGCGACACGGCCGTCGCGCACGCGCCGACCAAGAGCGAAATCCCAAGCCCAGCGATCACGCGCGCGACCATGTCGCGACCTTCGGTGTCGGTGCCGAGCAGATGCATGTTCTCGAAAGTGGGCGCGATGCCGACGCTATCGCGGAAAATCTCGTCGTACTTGTGCACCCACAGCATTGGGCCAAAAATCGCGATCAGCACCAGCAGCGCCACGACGTAGAGGCTGACCACAGCCGCAGGATTGCGCATCAGGCGACGGCGGGCGTCCTCCCACAGCGAGCGGCCTTTGATCGCGCGCGGCGCTTGTGCGTCTTCGATAAGAAAATCGGTCATGTGCGGGACCTCGGATCGAGCACGCGGTAGAGAAGATCGGACACGAGGTTCAACACGATGATCAGGAAGGAATATATCAGCACCACGCCCATCACCATCGTGTAGTCGCGCTGCTGGGCGGCGATGACGAATTGCTTGCCGATGCCCGGCAGCTGAAACACCGTCTCGATCACGAACGACCCGGCCATGACGCCGGCGAGCGCGGGGCCCGCATAAGAGACAATTGGCAGCAGCGCGACCGGCAGCGCGTGCTTCAGGATGACCTGCATCTCGGGCAGGCCCTTGGCGCGGGCGGTGCGGATGGCATTGGAGCGCAGCGCTTCGATCATCGAGGCGCGCATCAGACGCGAGATCACCGCGATGAGCGGCAGTGACAGCGTCAGCACCGGCAGAAAGAGGTATTGGAGCGCGTATTGGTCGCGGTAGAGGCCGGCGGTCGGCAGCCATTGCAGCTGCACGCCGAGGATGAGCTGCAAGACGGGGCCAACCACAAGGGGCGGCAGACACACCCCAGCGATGGCAATGGCCATGACGGCGTAGTCCTGCACCTTATTTTGCCGCAACGCCGCCAGCACGCCGAGGCCGCCGCCGACGAATAGCGCCAAGAACATCGCGCTCAGTCCCAGCACCGCGCTGGTGGGGGCGCCTTCGGCGATGATGTCGATGACGTCCTTGTCCTTGTAGGCCATCGACGGGCCTAGATCCCCGCGAACCAAACCGGCGATGTAATGGCCCAGCTGCTCGTGGATCGGCAGATCGAGCTTGTACTCCGCCAGCAGACGCCGCTCGATCTCGGCGGGCATCTGCCGCTCCTTCGTGAACGGTCCGCCCGGCGCTAAGTGCATGAGCACGAACGCCGCGGCGACAATTGCGAGGAGCGTGGGGATCGCGAACAGAAGGCGCCTGACGGCTTGTGCGAGCATCCCTAGGTCCTGACAACGCCGAAGCAGCGGCTACGTGAATTGTGCGAAACCTTGCTTCCCGGGCAAGCCGTGTCAACTTGTGTGCGACATGTCTGAGTTCCATCGCGTCACACCGCACTTCGCCGTCGCCGGACAGGTGACCTTGGACGATATCGCCCGCGCCAGCGCCGAGGGTTTCAAGGTGCTGGTGATCAACCGGCCAGAAGGCGAGGACCCGGATCAGCCCAGACTGACCGATGTGAAAGCCGCGGCCGAGGCGGCGGGGCTCCAATTCCACGCCCTCCCCTTCACCGGGCCGCCCCCGCCGGCCGCCGTGGCGGAAACGGCGGAAATCATTGAACAAGCCCCCGGGCCTGTGCTGGCCTATTGCCGAACCGGCCGCCGCTCAATAATGGCGTGGGCGATGGCGGAGGCTCTGGCCGGGAACAAGACGCCCGACCAGATTATCGCCTTGGCGGCAAAGGCAGGGTACGACTTGGCTGGGGCGCGGGGGGCGCTCGATACATTAGCGCCGAAACCTTAAGCGGGCGGCGGCGTAAGCATAACCCAGGCAAGTTTCATCAATACGATCAGGGACAGGGCGAGCAGCACAGTGCGCACGCGATCTAATGCGAACAGGCACAAGGCGATGGCTGCTTCCATAGCGCCCGTCCAAGCAAAGCACGGGCCGCGCGCGTGACCGACGCCACGCCACGCGTCTTCCAGACCTCCGGCAAGGTTTGGCTGAAGGACTTCGAGTTCGGGTTAACCGGCTTGAAGGTGCGCAAGACGGGCGCACTCGTACCCTATTCACCCTCTGTGATCGCGCAGGTTACGGCGTGGTTTCGCTATTTCTTCGCCGCCCAGCGCATCGAACCGATGCAGCCGCGCTTCAAAATCTTCTTCGCGCCGGAGCGCGCACGTCCCTGGTATCTGATTTGGGCTGTTTCGCGCGCCGCGGGCGCCAAACTCGCCAAGGAGGCCGCCGACGCCGACGTGGTGATGCATTTCGAAGACGCGACTTACAGCCCCAACGATCCGCCCGCCAAACTGAAGCCAGGCGTGAAATTGGTGAATTTCGGCTGCCGCGATGTCTCAAAAACGAACGTCGCCCGCGCCTGCAAAGCCGCCTTCGGCAATGAATTAGCGGTCGATCCGCTCCAATATTCCGGACTCGCGGTCGAGAAATCTGAGATCAATGCGGCGCATGACGGCCGCATCGTGCAATGTCCCACCACGCCCGTGCCGGGGCGGGTTTACCAGCGTGTGGTCGACAACCGGATGCCGTCGGACCTCAATCTTGTGGAGGACCTGCGCACCTCGACCGTCGGCGGCAAGCCGGTCGTGGTGTTCATCAAGCGCCGCGAAGTAACCAAGCGCTTCCTCAATACGAACGTGGACGTGCAGTTACGCACTCCGGAGGAAATGTTCACGGCCGAAGAACTCGAGCAGATTTCCGCGTTTACGCGCGAGATCGGTTTGGAATGGGGCGGCGTGGACGTGCTCCGCGACCGAACTGACGGCAAGCTCTATATCGTCGATGCGAACAAGACGGATATGGGCCCGCCGATCGGCTTGAACTTGCCGGACAAGATCGTAGCTACGCGTAGGTTATCCAAGGCGTTCCGCGAATTTGTGCGGGGCGCTGGCAATTGAGGTGATGCATACATGGCGGCCAAGATCCCTTTTGTCCGCGAGATGGAATTCACCTACGAAGAGCCGCAGCAAGTTAGCCCGCTGATCCGGCGCTTGGTGGCCAACAATCCCGGCCCCTTCACCTATTTGGGCACGGGCGTTTACATCATCGGCCGCGGCGATGTGGCGATCATCGACCCTGGCCCTGATAAACCCGAGCACATCGAAGCCTTATTGCGCGCCGTTGAGGGCGAACGCGTCACGCATATCTTCGTCACGCATCGCCACATGGACCACAGCCCCGCCGCACATCCGCTGGCGCGCGCCACGGGCGCGAAAGTGTATGCAAGCACGGAGCCGCCCAAGCCGAGCGATTGCGATGAATTGCGCTTGGAGGCTGGCGATGATCACATCTTCACGCCAGACCTTGATGTGAGCGACGGCGATCGTTTCAGCGGTCCGGGTTGGACGATTGAAGCGGTTTCGACGCCCGGCCATACGTCGAACCACATGGCGTATGCGTTGCTCGAAGAGAACGCCCTCTTTCCCGGCGATCACATCATGGGTTGGTCGACAACGGTGATTGGTCCGCCCGATGGCGACATGAGCGCGTATTTCGCGAGCCTCGAGAAAGTGCGCGACCGCAATTACGATACGCTGTGGCCCACCCACGGCCCGCCGGTGCGCGAGGTGCGGCCGTTCGTCGAAGCGTATTTGGCGCATCGCTTGGCGCGCGAGGCGCAGGTGCTGGCGCAGCTCGAAAGCGGCAAGCGCCTGATCAAGGATATGGTCAACGAGATGTACGCCGACGTGGACAAGCGATTGCATCCGGCGGCGTGCCATTCGGTGCTGGCGCACATGATCCGCCTGGTGGAGCTGGGCCGCGTGGCGACGGAAGGCCCGCCTTGTGTCGATAACGAATATTGGCTGAAGCGCGCCTAGTGGACGCGCGGCGCGGCGTCGTCGAACAATTCGACGCTGACGATACGACCGTTCTTGCTGAGATCGCGGATTTGCCAAGCGCGCGCGCCGTGCGCCGTCTGCGCCTGTTCAGACCACGCCTGCGCTTGGAACTCAGCCAATCGAAGATCGTGCGCTTCCGGTTCGCGCGTGAGGCACACGGACTCCTCATCGCTGGGCCGGCGGAGAAACTCGATTTGGTAGCGCATTGCAGCCTCCCTGCTGCAAAACATGCGCCACGCTCGGAACGCCGAAAATCGCCAAGGCGCGCTAGGCGAAAGGACCTAGGAACCTTCGCTTTTGTTGGGAACGAATGCGCGGCTCAGCCGTTAACTTCAAACCTGAGCAAAAGGCAGCAATGCCCGCCGCGAAGGTAAGGAACGGCGCCGAGCGATCGGCGCCGTTTTTTTCTTACTCGGCCGCTTGGGCGCTCGGGAGCTTGTAGTCCTTGAACGTCTCACGCAGCGCCAGCTTGTTGATCTTGCCGGTGGCGCCGAGCGGAATTTTCTCCACAAACACGACATCGTCCGGCGTCCACCATTTGGCGATTTTGCCTTCCAGGAACGCGAGCAATTGCTCGCGCGTCGGCTGCGCGCCGGGCTTCGGCTCGATGATCAGCAGCGGACGCTCGTCCCATTTCGGATGCAGCACGCCGATCACGGCCGCGTTCGCCACGCCCTCGGCGCCGACCGCGATGTTTTCGATATCGATCGAACTGATCCATTCGCCACCGGACTTGATGACGTCCTTGGCGCGATCGGTGATCTGCATGATGCCGAGCTCATCGATGGTGGCGACATCGCCCGTATCGAAGAAGCCGCACGGCTCCAGGCACTCGCCCTTCTCGTTCTTGGCGCCGGCATTCTTGAAATAGGCGCGCGCGATAGAAGGACCGCGCACGAGCAAGCGTCCAAACGCCTTGCCGTCGTGCGGCTTCAGCTTGCCGTCGTCGTCGACGATTTTCATCTCGACGGTAAAGGGCGGACGGCCTTGCTTCAGCTTGGTCTTAATCTGCGCTTCGTGATCCATGGCGGCGTGCTCAGGCAGCAATTTGCCGACAGAGCCCATCGGGCTCATCTCGGTCATGCCCCAACCATGCAGCACTTCGATGCCGTAATCTTCCTCGAAGGCGCGCAGCACCGCTTCCGGCACTGCGGACCCGCCAATGACGACGCGCTTCAGTGTGGTCGGCCTCAGATTGTTCTCGCGCAGGAAGGCCAGCAAGCCGAGCCAAACCGTTGGCACGGCGGCGGTGAAGGTGACGCCCTCCGTCTCGAGCAATTCATACACGCTCGGCCCGTCAAGCTTTGCCCCGGGCATGACGAGCTTTGCGCCACACATCGGACCGACGAAGGAAATCGCCCAGGCGTTGGCGTGGAACATGGGCACGATTGGCATGACCACGTCGCTTGCGCCGCAGCCGAACACATCGGTCTGGTTGGCCGCCATCGCGTGCAGCACGTTGGAGCGGTGCGAGTAGAGGACGCCCTTCGGATCGCCCGTGGTGCCCGAGGTGTAGCAGAGGCCCGCGGCCGTATGCTCGTCGAAGCCGCCCCAAGCCGCCTCCTGGGCGTGGCCGTGGATGAAATCCTCATACGCGACGAAATGAGTCACCGAGGATTTCGGCGTGTGCTCGCGATCTGTGAACGCGACATAGGTTTGCACCGTTTTCAGCAGCGGCGCGATTTTCTCCACGATGGGGGTGAAGGTCGTGTCGAAGAAGAGGATCTTGTCCTCGGCGTGGTTGATGATCCAGGCGATCTGCTCTGGGAAAAGACGCGGGTTCACGGTGTGCAGGATCGCGCCCATGCCCATGGCGCCGTACCAGGCCTCGATGTGACGTTCGGTGTTCCAGGCCAAGGTCGCGACACGGTCGCCAAGACCCACGCCGCGCTCCTGCAGCGCGTTGGTGACTTGCTTGGCCCGACGCCAGATGTTCGCGTAGGTTGTACGGGAGATCGGGCCTTCGACGCTGCGCGTGACCACCTCGCGGCGTGGGAAATTGGCCTTCGCATGGTCGAGGATACGATCGACCGTCAGCGGCCAGTCCTGCATGAGCCCGAGCATTGCCGTCACGCCTCCCTACACTTCTGTTTGGAGGCAAATAAAGCAAGCCGACGCGGACAAGGCAAACGCGGCGTCAGGCCGCCTTGGCGGTTTCTGCCGCTGGCGGCGCTTTTGCCGCGCCAAAGGCCGCGTCGAGACGGGCCTGCAAGGCGCGCGCATCGACCCGCTGCGGCGCGCCGAAGCGAAAGATCAGGCCGAAGGTCGCCGGTGCGGCGAATTGCATGAAGACGGGCGGGGCGATGCATTGGCGCGTGGGTTCGGGCCAGAGCGAGGCGATGAGCGCGGCGCGTTGCTGCGAGATGGCGGCGCGGTCGAGTTGGGCTTGGCGTGCGTCGTCAAGGGCGGGCACGAGGCGCTTCTCATGCGCCGGCGGTTTCGTCGGCATCGCCCTCAGCGCAAGCGCCGCTACCGCACGATCGAACGCCCGCACCAATGCGCCTCCTTGAGTCCCCACCAAGACTCAAACTCGGCGCGTGGCGTTGAAAGAAGCGTTAAGGGTAGAGGCGAGATTTTGACCAGGCGCTGTGCGCGGCGTCACGCGTGAACACGAGCCGATCGTGCAAGCGAAACGGCCGGTCCCGCCAAAACTCGATCGCCAGCGGAATGAGCCGGTAACCGCCCCAATGCTCCGGACGCGGCACCTCGCCCAGGCCGTACTTGGCGGCGAACTCGGCGATGCGCTTTTCAAGCGCGAGGCGATCTTCGAGTGGGCGCGATTGTTGGCTGGCCCACGCGCCGAGACGGGCGCCGCGGTCGCGACTCTGGAAGTAGGCGTCCGCCTCCTCCGCCGGCACGCGTTCAATCAGACCGCGCACGCGAACTTGGCGGCGCAAGCTCTTCCAGTGAAAGACCACCGCCGCGCGCGGGTTCGCTTCAAGTTGGCGGCCTTTGGCGCTTTCGGCGTTGGAGTAGAAGGCAAAGCCGCGGGCGTCGAAATCCTTGAGCAGGACCATGCGCACGTCAGGAAAGCCTGAGGCGTCGGCGGTGGCGAGCGCCATGGCGTTCGGGTCGTTGGGCTCCTTCTCCTTGGCGTCCTTGAACCAACGGCCGAAGAGCTCAAGCGGCTCGCCCTCCGCGAACAGCGCCGCATCGTCCGGGGGCGGCTGGGCGGCGGGATCGTATTTTGGCGAGGGCGGGATCAGATCGTTGGACAAGGCGGCGGCTCCAGCGCGAGCGCATAGCACATCCGCATCCAGACGCGCGACCGGCTGCATCCTCTGGGCCACAGGGGCTCGGAAATTCGGCAGCTATCATGCTTGTGACTTGAACAAATCTGCCGGCTCCCGATTTGGCTAGCACAGCGACCGGCCCCGCTTGGGCCTCATGAGACCATTATGATTGTTTATTCCTTGCACGGCGAACGGGTCGCCGAAATCAGCCATCGCGGCGCGGCGCTCGAGAGCGAGCGCGACGCGACCGATTTGATCGCCGAGGCGCTGAGTTCGGATGCGCGGTTTGTCGCCATTCCGGCGGAGCGGCTGAGTTCGGATTTCTTCCAGCTCAGCACGCGCAAGGCCGGCCATTTCATCCAGAAATTCATGAATTACCGGTTGCGCGTGGCGATCCTGGGCGACATCAGCGCGCATGTCGAAGCGTCTGAGCCGCTGGCGGATTTCGTACGCGAATCCAATCGGGGTCAAAATGTTTGGTTTGTGCGTGACAGCGCGGAATTAGGCATGCGGCTCGCGCCGGCGAAGTGAGCAGCGTTGCCCGCGCAAGCGGCTTGTGTCACTGACGGGACACGATGTCCCACAACACGTTTGGCCACCTTTTCCGCGTCACCACCTGGGGCGAAAGCCACGGGCCGGCGCTGGGCTGCGTGATCGATGGCTGCCCGCCCGGGCTGCCCTTGTCGGTTGCGGACATTCAATACTGGCTGAACCGACGCAAACCCGGCACCAGCCGCTTCGTGACGCAGCGCCAAGAAGCGGACGAAGTGAAAATCCTCTCCGGCGTGTTCGAAGATGATCGCACCGAAGGCCCCGTCACGACTGGCACGCCGATCTCGCTGCTGATCGAAAACACCGATCAACGCAGCAAGGATTACGGCGACATTCGCGACACCTATCGGCCGGGCCACGCGGACTATGTGTATGATGCGAAATACGGCGTGCGCGATTATCGCGGCGGCGGCAGATCGTCCGCGCGCGAAACAGCGGCGCGCGTGGCTGCCGGGGCGGTGGCGCGGCGCATCCTCGGCGATGAGGTCGTCATCCGCGCGGCGCTGGTGCAGATCGGCAAGGTGAAGATCGACCGCACGCGCTGGGATTGGAACGAGGTCGAAAACAATCCTTTCTGGTCGCCCGACGCGGAAGCCGCGAAACAATGGGAAGCCCTGCTCGATGCGACCCGCAAGGACGGCAATTCGGTCGGCGCAGTTCTCGAGGTCGAAGCGACGGGCGTGCCCGCCGGCTGGGGCGCCCCGATCTATGGCAAAATCGACGCCGAGATCGCCGGCGCGATGATGAGCATCAACGCGGTGAAGGGCGTCGAGATTGGCGCGGGCTTTGAAGCTGCGGAGCTCACTGGCGTTGAAAACGCCGACGAAATGCGCGCGGGCAATGATGGAACGCCAATCTTTCTCTCGAACCGCGCTGGCGGCGTGCTCGGCGGCATCTCGACCGGCCAGCCGATCGTCGCGCGTATCGCGATCAAGCCCACCTCGTCCATACTTACGCCGCGCCTGTCGATCACGAAGGACGGCGCGAACACGGAAGTGATGACCAAGGGCCGCCATGATCCGTGCGTGGGCATTCGCGCCGCGCCGGTGGCGGAGGCCATGCTGGCCTGTGTGCTGGCGGACGCGAAGCTGCGCCATCGCGGCCAGACGGGACGATAATCGGGCTTCCGGCTTGCCAGCCCCAGGTTTTGCCGCCAATTCCTACCCCCAAAGAAGAGCTGAGCGCACGGCGCTCGCTTGTGGGAGAGGTTCAGCGACATGGCGGAAGCGACGCAGGAACGACAGAAGGGCATTCTTGGCCTGATCGAGCGCGCGGGCAACAAATTGCCCGATCCGGTTTTCATCTTCTTCTGGCTCATCGGCATTTTGATCGCCGGCTCCGCGATCGCGGCGGCGTTTGGCTATTCCGCACAACATCCCACGCAATTGGACGAGAGCGGCCAGCCGGTGATCATCACTGCCGCCAGCATGCTCTCGCCTGAAAACATCCGCCGCCTCTGGGTGGAGATGCCGGCGACATTCACGCACTTCCACCCGCTGGGCTATGTGCTTGTGGTGATGCTGGGCGCGGGCGTTGCCGAGCGCTCGGGCTTGTTCGCGAGCGCCATGCGCGCGGGCGTGAAGGATGCGCCGAAATTTCTGCTAACCCCCGCGGTGGCGTTCGTCGGCATGATGGGCAATCTCGCCGCGGACGCCGCTTACGTGGTGCTGATCCCGCTGGCGGGCGTTTTGTACGCTGCGGCCGGGCGTCATCCGATCGCGGGTATTGCAGCGGCGTTCGCGGGCGTTTCGGGCGGCTTTTCCGCCAATTTGTTGCCGGGCCAACTCGACGCGCTGCTGTTCGGCATCACGGAAACCGCCGCCGAGCAATTGGCGCCCGGCTGGGACGCCAACATCGCTGGCAATTGGTTCTTCATCGCCGCGATGCTGTTCGTGTTCTTGCCGGTGATCTGGTTCGTTACGGACGCCATCATCGAGCCGCGCCTGAAACGCTACGCAACCCCGGACGGCGAAGCCATGCAGAATCTGGGTGACGCCAATGCGCCGCTGACAGCCGACGAAAAGAAGGGGCTTGGCCGCGCGGGTCTCGCGGCGTTGCTGGTCGTGGCGCTGTGGGCCGCGTTCGTGTTCATGCCTGGGACGCCGCTGATCGACGAAGAAGCGGCGATCCCCGAGGCGCGACTGACGCCCTTCTATCAATCGCTGGTGGCGGGCTTCTTCGTGCTCTTCCTTGCGGCGGGCTGGGCTTATGGCGCGGCCGTCGGCACGGTGAAAAACCATCGCGACGCGGTGAAGATGATGGCGGGCGCCATGGGCGACCTCTCCTATTATCTCGTGCTTGCGTTCGCGGCCGCGCACTTCGTCGCCATGTTCAATTGGTCGAACCTCGGCCTCATCTTCGCCGTGCAGGGCGCTGCGGCGATTGAGCATTCAGGCTTGCCCCTGCCGGCGCTGCTCGTGCTGATCGTAGCGTTCACGGCGCTCATCAATCTGTTCGTGGGCTCGGCCAGCGCAAAATGGGCGTTGATGGCGCCGGTGTTGGTGCCGATGATGATGCTGCTGGGCGTCAGCCCGGAAATGACCACAGCCGCCTATCGCGTCGGCGACGGCGCCACCAACATCATCACCCCGCTCATGGTCTATTTCCCGCTCGTGCTGACGTTCTGCCAACGCTGGCGCACCGATTTCGGCCTGGGCAGCCTGACGGCGACGATGCTGCCCTATTCGATGTGGATTCTGATCGTGGGCGTCGGCCTCACCTTTGCCTGGGTCTATGTCGACCTGCCGCTCGGCCCGGGCGCCGTGGTCGATTACACGCTCCCGCAAACGCCGGCGCAGTAAGCCCCAAACGGTGCGTTCGCCACCAAGCGAACGCACCGTTACAGGGACATAATTCCGCGCTTCTTGGCTTGGCGCGCGAATGGGCGTAAGAAAAATCACGCGCCGCGCGAAATGCGTACGGCGCCGAAACGGTTTGAGCCGCCGGAGCAATCCATGTTCGAGCGCATCAGCGTCCCACGCAAACCGCTTGTGCGAGCCCGCGCGGTCGCCCGGCAATTGCGTCGCCAAGCTCGCGCATTCTGGGCCGTGCCGGCGAACCAGGAGCGCACCAAGAGCTCGGCGGTCTTTGCCGCGATCTTTGCCTTCACGCTCGTGGGCGTCGATTACGTCGTCACTGGCGGCCCGGATGTGAGCCCGGGCGGCGTCGCGTATGCAATGGAAATTCCGCAGGCCGCTCCGCGCGCCGAGCATGTGGTGCGCGCAGGCCCGCTGCCGCCCACTCGACTGGAGCAAGAAGACGCCGCTGCGCTGGCGGAACCCGTGGACTATAGCTTCACTACCGAGGTTCTCCTCGGCGGTCCCGACACCGTGCTGGCGGCCTACGAGCCTTTCGCGGGCGGGGTGACGCGCGTCGGCGACAAGCCGGACGTTCAGCCGGGGGCGCTTGAAGCGGACGACGCGGTGAAGAGCAAGGCCTCGTAGACGCCGCGCGCAGCTCGACGCGGAACCCCAGGGCGACAGCTTGGTTACACGGGCGGAGGCTCGCGCCCATGCTCGATGATCGCCCCGTTTTGAAAGAACGCCTGCTCGCCTGCGCTGTATTTGGCGCCATCGCCGTGGGCGTTGTCGCCGCGTCCGATCTGATGATCACCGGGGGTTTTGACTTTCCGTCTGCAGAGCGCGACGCGCTTGCCGACACGCCGAACTATTTCCAAATCGCGGCCGAGGCGTGGTCGGAGAATTGGACCCCGGAAGCCCAAGTACGGCCCGCCGCATGGACTGGTGCTGCGCCGCCAGAGGCGCATTACACCTCTTATGATTATGAGCCCCAGACCCTGGTGGGCGCAGCGGACGAGCAGGCCCTCCAATTCGACCGATACCAAGCGCCGAGCGAGGAGGAACTGCGCCGCGAAATCGCCGAACTATACGCCGCGCTGCCGAGCAACGACGAGACGAACGCCGACGACGCAGAGGTCCATGAGCCAGGGTACGGCGATGAGAGCTATGTGGAAGCGGCGCCCACGAATGAAAAAGGCGAATTTAGCGCTTCCGGAAACGCGTCACCTTGGTGAGGAAGGCGGTCTCGACCTCCTCCACGTCAAAGCCGTGCTCGCCAAAGATCGCGGCGAAATCCTCGTTGAGATAGCTCCCATAATAAGGCTCGTGAAAGCCGATCGGGAAATATTCGAGCATCTGATCAAGATCGGCAGTGTCGCCAGTCTGAATTGAATCCGCCAGCACAAACACGCCGCCCGGCTTCACGATACGGGCAATCTCACGCGCGGCGTCGCGGCGAATGCGCGGCGGCAATTCGTGGAAGAGATAGACGCAGGTGGCGGCGTCAAAGCTCGCGTCTTCAAACGGCGCCTGCTCCACCGCGCCATTGATCACTTCGACCTGGCGCCAATCGCTCAACCGCTTGCGCGCCTCCTCGCAATAGGCCGGAGATAGATCCAGCCCGGTCGCATTGATGCGCGGATACGCTGCCAGAATCTGGCGCAGGAAGCGACCGTTACCGCAGGCGAGGTCGATGAGCTTCACGCGCCGCTGGTCCGTACCGCGAATGGCGCGCGCCAGTGAACCCATGGCGATGCGGCGCATCGCGTCGGCCGCGCCGCCAAACAAGATTTCGACCTGTGTGTCGTAAAGCTTGGCGCTGTCGGCGCTCAGCCAGCCGTCGGTCTGGTAATGGAAGTTCTGCAAATAATAGGTCGGGTAGCGGCCCTCGCCCTTGGCTTGCTCGCGCACTTCCGTGCCGTCGCGTTCGAGCCGGCGCTGATCGACCTTGGGCAGATCGCGGAAGAAATTCGCGGAATTGCGCAGCGCGCTGATGGCGCGCTCAAGGCGCACGTCCTGTGGGGCGGGATAGAGCCCCGCTTCGATATTGGCCCGATCCTTGGCGAAGAGATCGAGAAAGGCGGCGCGGATGCGGGCGGGATCACCGCTCTCGGCTTGCGGTTTGAATTTGGGCTCGCCCGGCCGATCGAACGGCCCGGATATGCGGCGCGCCAGCAGATACTGGCTGAGATACCAAGCCACGCGCGCGCCTTGAGCGGCGGCGTAACGCGCACGGCCAATGTCGCGCATCAAGCTCATGATCGCGATATTATTCGCTCGCGCCGCCGCGTCGAGGCGACGTTTTGGCCTTGCGCCAGCCTTTCGGCGGTTGCTCCAGAGGTTCGGGCCAATTGATGATGCGCTTCATCAGGCCCGCCATTTTCAGCCGGCCTTCGGGGCGGGTTTTGTTCTTGGCCGACGCGTTGGCGATATGCACGCTTTCGAACGTGCCCGAGATCAAAGGGTGCCACCAATAGAGGTCGCGGCCTTCGGCGACGAGGCGATAGGCGCAGGTGCCAGGCAGCCAATCGAGCTTTGGCACATTTTTCGGCGTGAGCTGCACGCAATCGGGGACGTATTGCTTCCGCTCGGCGTAGTTGCTGCATTGGCAGGCGGCGGTGTCGAAAAGCTTGCACGAGACGTCGGTGCGATAGAGCACGCCAGTATCGGCGTCCTCTAAGCTTATGACGCAGCATTTGGAGCAGCGATCACAAAGCGCCTCCCACTCAGCCTTATTCATTTCCTTGAGCGATTTGGTGCGCCAGAAATTCGGCGCGATCGTCTCCGGCTCTTTCGGCTTTGCGCGGCGATCGAGCAGCGTGATCTTTTTCATCGCTCGAACGCCCCCACGACTTCAGTGTGCGGGCTCCAGCGGAACTGATCGACAGGCGTGACGTGTGTGAGCGTGAAGCCGTGCTCGATCAGCACTTTGATGTCGCGCGCGAATGAAGCCGGATCGCACGAGACATACGCCAGCTTGCGGATCGGCGCGCGGGCGATCTGTTCGGCTTGCAGGCGCGCGCCCGAGCGCGGCGGGTCGATGATCGCGCCATCGAATTTCTTCATTTCAAGCGCGGAGATCGGCGTGCGCAGCAGATCGCGGCGCAGCGTGCTCACCTCTTTCAGCGCGCCGCCCGCGCCGTCGGCGGCCTTCTTCAAAGCGATCAGCATTTCGTTGTCTGTTTCGGCGGCGACGACTTCCGCATGCTCGGCGGCGCGCAGCGCGAAGGTGCCGATTCCCGAAAAGAGATCGATGACG
Source organism: Vitreimonas sp. (assembly GCF_036392335.1). NCBI lineage: Bacteria > Pseudomonadati > Pseudomonadota > Alphaproteobacteria > Hyphomonadales > Hyphomonadaceae > Vitreimonas > Vitreimonas sp. Next base: position 35,767 of record NZ_DASVYD010000053.1, on the reverse strand, counting down.
CGGTTCGAACCCTTGACGGCGTCCAGCGCGAGGCGTGCGAGCGTCTCTTCGCCAGCGGCGGTGGGTTGCAGGAAAGCGCCCGGCGGCGGCGCGACCATCGCCTTGCCCATACGTAGCAGCGGCTTTTTGCGTTCGACGATCGGTTCGCCGTCGATGGATAGACGCGCGAGGTCGAGATCGTTGGCGATGGCGCTGAGCGCTTCCAGGGCGGCGCGATGCAAAAGCTCAGCGCGGCCAGCGCCCTTCACGGCGACATCAATGCCAGTATCAGTGAGCAAGCAATGGATCGTGATCTCCCCGCGCTGCGGCAGTGTCATCTCCGCAAGCGGGGCGAGCTTGAGCGCCAATGCTTCAAGCGGGGGCGCGAGCACGGGGCATTGGCTGATCGGCGTAAGCTTGGCGCCGCCGCGTTCGATAAAGCCAATGCGCACTTGGCCGCCCAAACGGGCGGCATGAAAGGCGGCGCGACGCCGGCCTGCGCCCCAGGCCGCGATGGTGGGCTCCACTTGCACGGCGCCGAAGCCGCGCTTGTTGAGCGCGTCTTGCACCTGGGCGCGCTTCCACTCCAAGTACGGCGCGTCTTGCCAATGCTGCAGCTGGCAGCCGCCGCAGCGGCCGAAATGGCGGCATGCCGGCGCTTGGCGCTCGGCGCTGGGCGCCAGCACTTCCAGCACCTCGGCGCGGTCGCCGATGACGCGGGCGCGGATTTTCTCCCCAGGCAGCGCGAACGGCGCATAGATGAGCCCCGCCCCGCCCTCGGCGGTGGCGTCGCCGCGCGCGCCGACGGCCGTCACCTCCAGGATTCGCTCCTCGGGCGCAGGCGGCGCACGGCCCCCGGCCTGGTTCGGCCGGCTCCTCGACATGCGGTTCACTCGCTTCATGCGCCGTTCAGGTTGCCTCTGCTTTGTTCCGGGCCGACAGACAGGAGCGCATCATGCGAGGTCAAGCTTTCTTCGCCGCAACGGCCATGGCGGTCGCCCTCGTGGGCGCAGTCCAGCCCGCCGCCGCGCAGCAATACCCCACCTACCACGATGCGCACGTCGCCAACCAGCAACAGTGCCAGCAATCTCGCAATAACCGCACCGTCACCGGCGCGCTGATCGGCGGTATCGCCGGCGCCCTGCTTGGCCGCGAAGTCGCGGATCGCGGCGTACGCGGCGAAGGCGCACTTCTGGGTGCGGTCGTCGGCGCAACAGCCGGTGGCGCGATCGGCCGGACCTCGGCGCAATGCGGACAGGTCCCGCAAGGCTCCTACGATCCGTATTACGGCCAATCCTACCAATACAATCAGGACGACCCCTATCGTTCCAGCGACGACAGCGGCCTCTATGGCGGCCCGTATCGCGAGTCGAACTATCGCGGCGATTACAACCGCGACTGCCGCATGGGCGAACAAATCACGCGCGACCCGTACGGGCGCGAGTATCGCGAGCAAGTCATGATGTGCCGCGGCTCCGACGGCGTGTGGCGCCCGGACTATTAAGCTCCATAGTACGAACCCTCGTACAAATGACTGGCCCCGGTGTGCAAACGCCGGGGTCAATTTTTTGCTCTTCGGACCGCCGGCTTCCAGCCGGCAACGGTCCTTGATCCTGCACCTTGCGTGCAAATCTGAACAAAGATGCCGGCTGGAAGCCGGCGGTCCGAAGGGTTTAGCGGCGCGCGTGCGCGAGCAGTTCGAGATTCCCGTCGCCGCCGCGGATCGGGGAATCCATCACGCCTTTGATGCGAAAACCGCTGAGACCATCGAGCGCTTCGATCGCGGTATTCGCCGCGGCGCGGGCGATGTCTTCGCTAGGCAAACCGCCATGGCCGGGGCCGGTTTCGAATTGGGGTTTGATCAGCGTGACAAGATCCGCATGCTTCGCGGCCAATGCGAGTGGCGCGGCGAGCACTTTGGCGGCGCCGATGAAACTGGCGTCGCACACGATAAGCGTGGGCGGCTCGGGGATGAGTTCACGCGTCAGCGTGCGCGCATCGGTGCGTTCGAGATTCACGACGCGCGGATCGTCGCGCAAGCTCGCATGCAATTGGCCTTGGCCGACATCGACAGCATATACTTTGGCTGCGCCGCGCGAGAGCAGCACATGCGTGAAGCCGCCGGTCGAAGCGCCGACATCAAGACAGATGCGGCCCTCGGGATTTATGCCGAAGGCCTCTAGCGCCGCCGCCAATTTCACGCCGCCGCGAGACACCCACGGGTGCGGCGGAATAAGTGCGAGCGCGGCGTCCTCGGCGATCAGGTCGGCCGGCTTATCCACAGGCGCGCCGTTGGCCGTCACCCCACCCGCTTCAATTGCGGCGCGCGCCTTGGCGCGGCTCTCGGCGAGGCCGCGCGCGACAAGCAGGAGGTCGGCGCGCATCCGGGTCATCGCGCTCTCGTGACGCGCGCTTGCCGTCGAGGCAAGCCTTGATCGTCGGCGCCGTACGGGCAAGTGTCCCCTCGAAGCCGCGCCGGGACGAGCACGGCCAAGGGGAGCACGCTCATGGGATTTTCACGTCGCGCCTTAATGGCGAACGCCGTCGCGCTGACCGCCATGGTCGCCGGCTGCGCCAGCAGCGAGACCCCCGCACCTTCTTCCACGAACACCGACGCGCTGGGTGATCACGACGCCACCGGCGTCGCAGCGCGCATTCGCTCTGGCGAGATCACGGCGGCCGAAGCCCTAGAAGCGGCGATCGCACGTAGTGAACGCGTGAATGGGCAGCTGAATTTCATCGCCACGCCGATGTTGGACTACGGCCGTGCGCGCGCCGCCGCGCGGCTGAGCGGACCGTTTGCGGGCGTGCCCACTCTGATCAAGGACTTGATGCCGATGGTCGGCCAGCCGACCAAGTACGGCAGCCGCGCGTTCGCGAATTTCGTGCCGACCGAGCAGCCGCCCTACATGGATGCGCTGCTGGCCGCCGGCCTCGTGCCCTTCGGCAAATCGACCACGCCCGAGTTTGGTTTGACGGCGACGACCGAAACCTTGATCAGCGGCGACACGCATAATCCGTGGGACGTCACGCGCTCTTCCGGCGGCTCCTCCGGCGGCGCGGCCGTGGCGGTGGCGGCGCGCGTGGTACCGATCGCGCATGCGAGCGATGGCGGCGGCTCGATCCGCATTCCCGCCTCCTGCAACGGCTTGTTCGGCCTCAAGGCGTCACGCGGGCGTAGCGTATTGGGCGGGCGGCCCGACAGCGGCATCGACATCTCCGTAAACGGCTGCGAGAGCATCAGCGTGCGCGATACCGCGGCTTGGATTGCAGCGACGGAGCAGACCGGCGCGGGCGCGGCGTTTGCTCCCGTGGGGTTGGTGTCTGGCCCGAGCACGCAAAGGCTGCGCATCATCGTCGATATTCCGAACGCGCTTGGCAACGATCCCGACCCGGAAGTGCGCGCCGCAATTGAAGGCGTGGCGGAGCTTTGCCGCTCGCTCGGCCACCACGTGCGCGAGCAACGTGTGGCCATCAATGGCCGTCAGTTTAGCGACGACTTCACGCTGCTCTGGGCGGCTGGCGCGGCGGAGGTTGTGGCGATGGTGCAAAGCCAAGCGCCGAATGTGCCGCTGGAGCATTTGCTTGAGCCGCTGACGATTGATTTGGCGCGGCATGCACAACAGCAAGGCGAAGCGGCGCTTGGCGCCGCCGTCGGCCGCCTGCGCGCGATCGAAGCGCAATACGCGGCTTTGTTCGAGAGCGTGGACGTGATGCTGACGCCCGTGTTGGGCAAGCCGCCGGTGCCGCTTGGCCAAATCGGCGGCCCGCGCGGCATCGCCGTGTTTGAGACGCTGCCGGATTATGTCGGCTACACGCCGCTGCAGAACGTGGCCGGCGCGCCGGCGATGAGCGTGCCGCTGGCGTGGTCCGCGGCCGGATTGCCGATCGGGGCGCATTTCTCGGCCGCCAAGGGCCAGGAGCGGCGGCTTTTGGAACTGGCGTATGAATTGGAACAGGCTAGACCGTGGGCCAGCCGTCGGCCCGGGGTGAACGCCGGCTGAGTTTTCGTTCCATACTCCCGCCCCGTTTGGATTTTACCGGGAAGCCCATGAAGCTCCGTTCTCTTGCTTGCGCAGCCGTGCTTGCCGCCGCCCTGGCTGCGCCCGCCTTCGCGCAACAACAGCCGGCGCAACCGCGCCAGGGCGAACCGGTGCGCGGCGAGGATTGGTATCGCGGGCAGCTGGTTGAGCTCTCCGAGGTGCTGGGCGGCGCGCACTATCTGCGCATCCTGTGCGACGGACGCGGTGATCAGCGATGGCGCGATTACATGCGCGGCGTCATTGAACGTGAGCCGACCTACAACGCCCTGCTCGTGGAAGGCTTCAACCGCGGCTATCGCAACGAAGAAGCGCGCTTCCCGACCTGCGATCAGACCACACGGCAGATGGAGGCCGAATTGCGCGCGCGCGGCCTGCGCGTGGCGCAGGGCTTGAGCGCACGGCACGCCAACTGATGGCCGAGCATGATCCAGATAAGAAGGGCCGCGCGCTGGCGCTGATCCTTGATGCGTGGGAGGCGGCGCTTGCCGAAGGCGCAGAGCCCGAAGTGATCGCGTCCGTGGCGATCTATGCTGCGTTGGCGGATATGGTCGATCGGCACGGCGCGGAAGCGGTCGCGGATTTTTGCGAAACGCTGCCGGCGCGCGCGCGCGCGGGCGAATTCACTTTGAAATGAACCCTCTCCCTTGCGGAGAAGGGGAATCAGCGCGAAGCCCACACATCTTCCAGCCAGGCACTCTCCGGCATGCCCGGCTCGCGATAGCCGTTGCGCGCGAGATAGAGGTGACGCGCGATTTCGGCTTGGCGTTCGATGTTGTACTTCGCGAGTTTCTGCGGCAGCGGTTTGTAGCGATAGGCGCGTTTGCCGAGTGCGCGCAATTTGGCGCCGGCGAGCACGACGCCTTTTGCGGCCTGCCAGACGTGCGTGAGTTCGTGCACGAACCAGCCCTGCTCATCAATCGAAGCGCTCGAGAAGTCGCGACGCGCGCGCCAGCGCGAAAACACAATCGTATGGCCGCGCGGCACCATCGCGCCGAATCCCAGCGCGCGCGGCGCTTGGAGCACGCGCACACGCGGCCAATCGATCTCGTCGCCGAACATCGTGCGGCCGAGTTTGATTTCGCCAGGCGTCAGCGCGCGCCGGCCCCAGGTGGGCATGAAGTCCGCCATGGGCGTGATTGTGCGCGCAAGCATGGCGAAAAAGAAGCGGCCCGGCGGTGGGGCCGGGCCGCTCGAAGGCGCGCGTGTGGGAGCGGGAGGCGCGCGCCGGGGCAAGACTTACGGTTCGCGGGTGACCTGATATTCCCCAGTTTGTGTGCGGGTTTCGCCGTTGCGGCCGGTGATGGTGCGCGAGACGACGCCCGTGCCGTCGCCATTGCCGACGCGTTCTTGATCGACTGAGCGGCTCGTGCCGTCGGCGTAGGTCACATCGCGGGACCGCGTGGCGCCGTTCTCGGTGCGGGTGCGGGTTTGATCCCAGCTGGTTTGGCCGCCGCTCCGGTTGGTGACGGCGCCCGAAGAAGAGCACGAACCATCCGCACAGGATGCGCTGGATGAACGGTTGATCGATGTGCCGTCCTCAAATGTGGCTGAGGAATTCACGCTACGCACGCCGTCTTGGCGGCTGACATCGCGCTGATAATCGACTTGGCCGGCGTGCGTGGTGTTGATGTCGCCGCTGATGGTGCGACCGGTTTCGGTTTGTGTCGCGGTGAATTCGCCCGTTTGGATACGGGTCTCGCCGTTGCGGCCGGTGACTTCGCGCGAGGCGGAATACGTGCCCTCGCCCGTGCGCAGCACGTCGGTATCGACGCTGCGTTGTGAGCCGTTGGCGTAAGTCGCGGTGCGATCACGCGTGTATGTGCCGTCCTCGCGGCTCCAAGCGCGGTCGTCTTGCGTCGAGCGGGCACGGCCGTTCGGGCCGGTGACGCTGCTATCGCGCGAGCGTGAGCCGCGTTCGCGTACGGTTTCGGCGGCGCCTGTGAACGTACCACGTTGCGTGGCGACTTGGCCCTGCGCGCGGCGCGTACGGGCGTCGGCATAATCAAACGCGGCCGAAACGGTCAGCGTCGCCATGGCGATGGCGGCGACGGCCGCAAAATTCTTCAGGAGCATCTGTCCCTCTCCGGTAAGCAATGTCCTCGCTGCTTCTCAAACGGGAGACGTCGCCAAACCCGTCGCGACTTTTTGGGTTAAAGCGGCTAACCTTGCGGACATGAGTGCGCCGTTCGAAATCATGGTGGGCCGTATCGAGACCCTGGCGGTGGACGCCGTGGTCAACGCCGCCAATCGCCAGCTCATGCCGGGCAGCGGCGTCGATGGCGCATTGCGCCAAGCGGCTGGCCCCGAGCTCACCCGCTACACCGCGACCCTTCCGCCGCTCGATGTGGGCGATGCCGTGCTAACGCCGGGCTTCGGGCTCCCCGCCAAATACGTGATCCACACAGCCGCACCAGTCTGGACCAATCCGGGGCCTGAAGGTGAGAAGGTCGCAGGGCTAGCGCGGTGTTATATGAAATCGATCGAGCTTGCGGCGGCGCGGTCGTTCACATCGATGGCGTTTCCCTGCCTCGGCACCGGCAATTATGGTTGGCCGCGCGGTTTTGCTTGCGGCATCGCCATTGCGGCGTGCGAGCAAGCGTTGCCGCAGGCGCCCTCACTCACGCGCGTGATCTTCTGCTGCTTCACTGAAAGCGACGCGTCGCTCTATCGCGCGGCGTTTGAAGGCTGAAGACGCCACGCGAGCGTAGCGCCTGCGTGGAACGGCACAATCTCGGTTCCGCCGGCGCTGATCCGGTCGGGGACGGATTGAGCCTCGCGCACGAGCGTGATGCGCTCTTCGTTGAGCGGCAGCCCATAGAAACGCGGGCCGTTCTCCGAGGCGAAAGCCTCAAAGCGATCCATCGCGCCTTCTTCGTCGAACACCTTGGCATAACTTTCGAGCGCGTGCGGCGCACAGAAGACGCCGGCGCAGCCGCAAGCCGCCTCCTTGGCGTGGACAGCGTGCGGCGCTGAATCGGTGCCGAGGAAAAACTTAGGCGAGCCGGAAATTGCGGCTTTGCGCAGCGCCAAGCGGTGATGCTCGCGTTTGGCGACGGGCAGGCAATAAAAGTGCGGGCGGATGCCGCCCTCGAACATGGCGTTGCGATTGTAGTCTAAATGATGCGGCGTGATCGTCGCCGCGAGCGTAGCCGGGCCTTCGGCGACAAAATTCGCCGCCTCCTCCGTGGTGATGTGCTCAAGCACGATCTTGAGCGCGGGAAAATCGCGCACGAGCTTGGACAAGATGCGATCGATGAACACGGCTTCGCGGTCGAAGATATCGACGTGCTTATCCGTGACCTCGCCGTGCAGCAGCAACGGCATGCCGATGCGCTGCATCGTTTCCAGGGCGGCATGGATATTCTTGATGTCCGTCACGCCGTGGCTGGAATTGGTCGTCGCGTGCGCGGGATAGAGTTTGCACGCGGTGAAGACGCCAGCGGCGAACCCGCGCTCGATCTCGCCGGCGTCGATATTGTCCGTCAGATAGCACGTCATCAACGGCGTGAAGGAAAGCCCCGGCTCAAGTGCTGCTAGAATGCGCGATCTGTAGGCCTCGGCCGCCGCGACCGTGGTGACGGGCGGATTGAGGTTGGGCATCACGATGGCGCGCGCGAATTGCCGGGCGGTGAAGTTCACGACACCAGCGAGCATCGGCCCGTCTCTGAGATGGACGTGCCAATCGTCAGGCCGGCGCATCATGAATGTGCTCATCTTAAGCCCCCGGCATGCAGCAGATCGAGCGCGGCGGCTTCCACCGCGTCGATGCTGACATCCTCCATTGCGCCGCGCCCGTCTAGCTCCGGCTGCGCGGCGATTTGCTCCAAAGAACGGCCGCGCAGCGTGCGCGTACGCGGGCCATAGGGCGCGCGGACACGTTCGTCCGTCGGGCCGAACAGCGTGAGCGTCGGCGCGCCGACGGCGGCGGCGATGTGGGTCAGCGCATTGTCGTTGCCAAGGCAAAGCGTGGCGCGCTCCATGAGGGCGGCGGCGGCGAGCAGATCAACGCCCGCGCCGAGATCGGTGGCGGGTACGCCGTCGGCGTCCAGGCTTGAGGTGATCAAGCGCGTGATCTCCGCGTCGCGCGGGGCGGCGCCCATGCTGAGCACACGCGCGTTGGCGATGGCGCCGGTGGCGAGACGACGCGCGACAGCCGCGAAGCGCTCGTGCGGCCAGCGTTTGGCGCTTGAGACGCCGCCGGGCGCGAGGATGATGAGCGGCGCGGCGTCCGGCGCGATCTCGGCGGCGCGCTGACGCGCGGTTTCATCAAGCCAAAGTTTCGGCTCCAGCCCACGTTCGGCGCCGACGAGTTCGGCCCAATCCTCCACGCGGTGGCGCAAGCGTTCGGGCGGCTTAAGCGTGAGACGGCGCGCTGCGGCAAGCGTGCGCCCGAGCAGGCCGTTCCGTGCATCGATCAGGACGTCGAAGCGTGTGCGCATCAGGCTGAGCCATAACGTGAGACCCTCCGTCTGGTGCAGCGCGATGAGACCCGGCGCAGCGCGGAAGAGTGGCGCGGCGTCGGGGGCGCAGACGACAGTAAGCTTGTCCCCGTCGTGCAGCTCATGCGCCAAAGCGCCCGTGGCGAGCACGGTTTCGCCGAGATCGGCGGGGGCGAGGAAGAGCACGTTGGCCATAGCTATGCGGGGGTTAGGGGCGCCCCTCGTAAAAGCCAAGTCAACAAGCCGAAGGGTTGCAGCGGCTGGGCCGGCGGGCCAAGTGGTCGCCATGACCGGCCCCACCCGCCTCGACCGCACCCTGATCCGCATTTCTGGACCGGATGCGCGCAAATTCCTGAACAACGTGCTGACGCAGGAACTCGACCGGCTGGAGCAGGCGCCGGTGGTTTACGCTGCCCTGCTTAGCCCTCAGGGCAAGGTGCTGGCCGATATGTTCGTTTGGGCCGACCCGGATGGCGTGCTGCTGGATGTCGATCCAGCGCGCGGCGAGGACCTCTTCCGCCGCCTCTCGATGTATAAGCTCCGCGCCGAGGCGAAGCTGGAAGATGTGAGTACGCAGTTCGACGTGCTGGTGAACGACGCGCCGTTTGAGGCCGCCGTCGCTGATCCGCGCTTGGCGGCGTTGGGCTGGCGCAAGATTGGGGCGAAAGACACGACAATCACGGATGGCGCGGCAGCGTACGAAGCGCGGCGCATCGCGCTTGGCGTGCCGGATTTGGCGCGGGATGCGGGGCCGGATGAGGTGTTCGCACTCGAAGCCTTGCTCGATGAGCTGAACGGCGTCGATTTCCACAAAGGCTGCTTCGTCGGCCAGGAGAACGTCAGCCGAATGAAGCGGCGGGCGACGACGCGGAAGAAATTCTGCCCGATCGTGTTCGAAGGTGAGCCGCCGGCCTACGGGACGCCGGTGCTGGCGGGCGCGGCGGAGCTCGGCAGCGTGCGGACGGGCGCGAACGGCCGGGCTTTGGCCCTGCTCCGGCTCGACCGGGCGCTGGCGGCCGAGGCGCCGCTGACCGCCGGCGGCAAGGAAATCAGGCTCGATCCCCCGGATTGGCTGCTTCTACCCCCTGCCGCTGGGGCGGGTGATTGACGGAACTTGCCCCCAGGGTCTAACCGCGTGGACCGCAGGCGGCTGGGGGCCGCGCCAGGGGACAGAGCGCTTTGACCGTCGTCATCTCCGCAACCGGCCTCTACACGCCGCCCTTCTCGATTTCGAACGCCGAATTGGTGGCCTCGTTCAACACCTATGTTGAGCGCTTCAACGCCGAGCACGCCGCAGCGATCGCCACTGGCGCGAAGCAGGCGCTGTTGCCGTCGAGCGTGGAATTCATCGAGAAGGCCTCCGGCATCAAGCATCGCTTCGTGCTCGAAAAAGACGGCATGCTCGATGTCGACCGCATGGTGCCGATCATTCCCGAGCGGCCGAACGAGGCGCTCTCGCTGCAAGCCGAAGTCTCCGTTGCCGCCGCGAAGCAAGCCTTGGAGCGCGCCGGCCGCGATCCGGCGGACGTGGACGCTGTGATCTGCTCGTGTTCGTCGCTGCAACGGCCTTATCCGGCGTTGGCGATCGAAGTGCAGAACGCTTTGGGCGCGGGCGGCTTTGGCTATGACATGAATGTCGCCTGTTCATCGGCGACATTCGCCATCCAAAATGCGAGCGACATCATTCGCGCCGGCCATGCGCGTTCGGTGCTGGTGGTGAACCCGGAGCTCTGCACCGGCCATTTGAATTTGCGTGACCGCGATACGCATTTCATTTTCGGCGACGCGGCGGTGGCGATCCTGGTGGAGCGCGCCGATATGGCGCCGCCGGGGGCGTGGGCGATCCTAGGGTCGAAGCTGCAGACGCGCTTTTCCAACAACATCCGCAACAATTTCGGCTTCCTCAATCGCGGCGACGAAGCCCATCGCGATGATCCCGACAAACTGATCACGCAACAGGGCCGCAAAGTGTTCAAGGAAGTGGTGCCGATGGTGTCGGAGATGATCCTCCAGCACATGGCCGAGCTTGATCTGAAGCCCAGCGATCTGAAGCGGCTCTGGCTGCACCAGGCCAATTCAAACATGAACCGGCTGATCGCCGAGCGGGTGTTGGGTCACGAAGCCAGCCAGGAGGAAGCGCCGACCGTGCTCGACACCTATGGCAACACCGCCGGCGCCGGCTCGATCATCGCGTTCCATCTGCACTCAAACGATTTCAAGGCCGGCGACCGCGGCCTCATCTGCTCGTTTGGCGCCGGCTACAGCGCGGGTTCGATCTTCGTGCAGCGCGCCGCTTAGCAGCGCTGGGAAATGCCGACCGAGCCGTCCGGGTTGCCGATCAGGATCTGATTCTGATTCAGCACCTGCGCGCGCAGTGGGAAAGAGCCAGCCGCGCCCGACATAGTGATGATGTCGCCGGCAAGCGTCCAACGGCCCGGCGCGCCGCCGATCTGGTAGGTGCCATCCGCATTGAACACGACCGCAGCGTTACAATCGCCATTGTCGCCCCAACGGCCGACAAGAAACTCCCGCGTCAGCGGGATGGCGCCGGCTTGCTCACCGACGGGCGCCGCCGCGGCCGGCGCAGCGGCTTGAGGGGCCGCCGGCGCCTCGGCGGCAGGCGAACAGGCGGCGATCACCAACGCAGCCGCAACAACACTCAAACGCTTCATAGCTTCCCCCAAATACAAAACGGGCGCTCCGAAGAGCGCCCGCTTCTCTTATCACCAGCCGCAATCTTGGCCGCGATTTTGTTCTTCCATGTAGGTCATCAGCGGCTGGAAATAGCGGACCATTGAGCCGCCGTCCATTTGACGCGTGCCGGTGAAGGCTTCCAGCGCATCCGGCCAGGGTTGCGACGAACCCATTTCCAGCATGCGGTTGAAGCGTTCGCCGACTTCGCGATTGCCATACACGGTGCAGCGATGCAGCGGGCCTTCCCAGCCAGCTTGCTGGCAAGCCGCTTCGTAGAATTGGAATTGCAGGACGTACGAGAGGAAATAGCGCAGGTACGGCACGTTGTTGGCGATGTGATATTTGGCGCCAGGGTCGAAGCCCGCCGCCGAACGCTCAACCGGCGGACGGATGCCCTGATAGCGCTCACGCAGCTCCCACCAGGCAGTGTTGTATTGATCCGGCGTGATGCGGCCGTCGAACACTTGCCAGCGCCATTGGTCCATCGCCAGAGCGAACGGCAGGAACGAGATCTTGCCGAGCGCTTGCTCGAGCAAGAGGTTCGTGTCGGCCGCGGCGGACGGCACTTGGTTGCGGCGCAAGAGGCCGATCTCGACCAGATATTCCGGCGTGATGTTCAGCGCGATGAAATCGCCAATGGCTTCGTGGAAGCCATCGTGCGCGCCGTCACGGAAGAGGAACGGCTGCTGATTGTAGGCGCGCTGATAGAAATTGTGACCGAGCTCGTGGTGGATGGTCTGGAAGTGTTCGGCGTTGATCTGGATGCATTGCTTCACGCGTAGATCGTCGACGTTGTCGACATTCCAAGCTGACGCGTGGCAGACGACATCGCGATCGCGCGGACGCGTCAGCAGCGAGCGTTCCCAGAACGTATCCGGCAGCTCTTCCATGCCGAGCGAGGTGTAGAAGCGCTCAGCCGCTTCCGTCATCGTCACCGGCGTGTAGCCGGCGCGGGTGAGCAGCTGCGTGGTGTCGTAGGTTTGCGCGCTGCCGCGCGGGCGGACGATCGGCATCAGCGCCGTCCAATCTTGCGCCCACATATTGCCCAACAGGTCAGCGCGGATCGGCTCGCCCAACGGCACGACGGAATCGCCGTAGCGCGCGTTCAAGCGGGTGCGGACGAAGCAATGCAGCTGCTCGTAGAAGGGCTGCATCTGGCCCCAAAGCCGCTCGACTTCGCGCTCCATGTCGTCAGCGGGCATGTCGTATTTCGACAGCCACATCTGCGCGACGTTCTCGTAACCCAGATCGCGTGCGCCTTCGTTTGCGATGGCGACCATGCGGGCGTAATCCTCGCGCATCGGGGCCGCGACGTCGTGCCATTCGGTCCACATCTCTTGCAGACGCGCCGGGTCACGTTCCGTGCCCATGAGCGTTTCGAGCTCGTCGAGCGTGACTTCGCGGCCTTGGTAATCGATCCGGCCAGTGGAGTAGATCGAGGCAAGGCGCGTGGTGATTTGCGAGAGTTCAGTGGCGGCGCCTTCGCGTTGCGGCGCGGGCAACGTGAGGCCCAAGCGCAGCATGTTAAGCTTGCGCTGCGTTTCCGCTGGCAGATCGAGGCCCTGATAGCGTGCGGCTTCGCTGGCGATGCGCACGCGGGCCTCGGTGCCCTCGGCGTCGGCGCGCTGGAGCAGCCATTCGGTGTCGTAATTGATGTTCGTGCTGTACACCCAGGCGACGCGGCCTTCGTACTCGGAGCGCGCCATCAATTCGCGTTCCGAATTGTCCACGAATTCTTGCGCGGCTTCCGGCGTAGCGGCAGGCGTCGCGGCGCCCTGTTGCGTCGGCGTGGTCGCGCACGCTGCCGCGAATGCAGCGATGGCGACCCAGGACGCCGCCGCCTTCAACAACGGTTTGGCGATCATTTTATCCCCTCTCGTAACTCAAAGACCTTCAGCAGCCAGCCATTCGATGCCGTCAGCCGACATCATGAACACCGCCGCTTGGCGCGGATGCGCCCCTATGGCGGCGAAGAAGCGCTGCGCGACTTCGTTTTCAACCCCTGTTGTGATCGCCAGCTCCCGCGCGCCCAGATCGCGCGCCCGGCGCGCCACCGCCGACATCATCTTGCGGGCGAGCCCCGAGCGGCGGAACTCCGGTGCGACGTACAGCTCACATAGCACGATGCTTGGGCAGCCGCGGCGCATGTCGTAGCTCTTGGTGATCACCGCATGCGCCACCAACGGACTGTTGTGCCGCTCCTGCGCCACCCAGGCTTCAAACAACGCGCTTGAACCAAACGCATGCGCCTTGATGCGATCCGCATCGAGCACCGAGACCGCGCCCTCCTCAGCCGCCGCCGCCGCCGCCAGTTTGGCGATCGCATCGGCGTCGCGGGAAACGGCGCGGCGGATTTGGAGGGGCGAATTCATGCGTCTTGGTCATGTAAGACGCCCGAATACCTTGGTGGCAAGCGAAACGTGAGCCGACAGCTAGTGATCCGTCCACGGCCCCATCGGTCCATCGTCGCCCCAGCCGCTGTCGCGGCGCGCCAAGAAGGCGCCAATCAAGGTGAGGCCGACGACAATGCCAACCGCGACAAGGAACCAAAAGAACATCTCTTGCTCCAGGCGGCGGGCTCCAGGACCCGCCAGGGGCTAACGCGCCTCCCCTATGAGGATGTCGGCCTTGGTAGCACGGACGTCCACCCCCTTCGAGGGCAAACCGATCCAAACGCGCAGCCAAGGAACTCGGCGCCCCAAATCGAAGAAAAGCCAGCAGCCCAAAGCGGTGGTTCCGATCAGCACTGGCGCTTCGATCCAAAGCGGCAATTGCAGATCATCGAGATAGAAGCCGGTGACGACGATGATGGTCTGGTGGATCAGATAAAAGGGGAAGATCGCTTGTGTGAGCAGGCGCCGCATGGGGCCGTCCGCATCGCGCAGATGGTGATGGGCAAAACCGATGCACGCCACGATCGCACACCAGGCGTCCAGTTCGCGTACGGCGCGGAATATCGTGTGCATCCATTCGGGCGGCACGGCGTCTTCAGCCGAATAGGCGTTGAAATACACCATCAGGGCCGCCCAGGAGGTGAGCGCGAGCGCGAGCGCGATCCAACGCAGCCTCACGCAGCGCTCGAAGAAGGGCTCGTATTTCGCGATCGCGAAGCCGAACAGGAAGATGCTGAGATAGAGCGCGTGCAAATACCAATCTTGGCGGAAATCGTGACTCTCACCGAAGATCGGCATCAGCGTCACGCGCAGCGCGGCCATCACAAGCCACGGCGTGAGGATGAGGCCGGGCCCCGAGATCAGCACCGAAACGATCTTCGGCACACGACGCAGCAGCGGCAAAACAAGCACCAGCGCCAGCGTGTAGAGGATCAGATACGCGACGAACCACATGTGATTGTAGGTCGGCGTCGTCAGGCAGCCGTCGCTGTCGCACCAATTGCCGGAGGCGGTGACGTATCTCTGGTAGAAATTCTCGACCGTTAGCGGAAATTGCGCAGCTTCCGCCGGCGGATTGTTTCGGATCGCCTCGACCACTTCGTAATAGGCTTGGGGCGGCACAATCACGAACACGGCGAGCAGCAGCGGCGGCCAGAGCCTGCCCATGCGCGCCCAGGTGAATTTGGCCACACTCATCTTGTCGATCATGAAGCGCGAGGCGGCGCCGGCCACCAAAAAGAGCAAGGAGAGGCGCCAAGGATTGGTGAGCATCATGAGCGGCTCGATCGCGTCGCTCGCCCGGCTCGATTTCACGTGCCAGTCCCAGGTCACGTAAAACATACCGCAATGGTAGAGAATAAGCAGGCCAAAGGCGATGATGCGGAGCCAATCCAGGTCGTAGCGGCGGTCAGTCATGGGCGGGAAATCTCCAAATGCGCCCTGCTTCTTCCGCGCACCTCTCCCTCCGGCTAGTTTGGCGCCATATACGGCGGGCTCCTGGGACGAGCGGAGAGGCTTAGGTGACCAGCGGCGAGGCTAGCGGGACGAACGGCGGCGGTGGATTCCGACCAGGACCTTGGGCAACCGTGGCCCTGATCGGCGCCTTGGTCGCGTTCGTGAACGTGACCTCGGTGATTACCGAGCTGCGCCGCGCTGGATCTGACCTGCATTGGGCGGCGCCCCTGCTCTGGGAGACCACGAGCGCCATCGTGGTGATTGGGCTTGCGCCGCTGATCGGCATGGCGGTGCGCCGTTGGCCGCCGCGCGGCGACAATCTCGTCCGCGCCGGCTTCATCCACCTGGGCCTCACCTTACCGTTCGCACTGGCGCACGTGCTGTCTGTGTTCGTGATGCGCGAGGCGGCCTACGCCGCCGTGGGGCAACGCTACGGCTTCTTCGATGACGGGGTGGCGGAGACATTCCTCTACGAGTGGCGCAAGGACGTTCTGGTCTATGGCGCTATCGCCGCCACCTACGCCTGGTTCCAGTACCGCGCGGAGCGGCCGCCGCCCGAACGCCCCGGCGACGACCGGGTCGAGATTCGCGACGGCGCCACGGCGATCTTCCTCGCTCCTGTGGATATTTTGTTCGTGGAGGCGGCCGGCAATTATGTCGAATTCCACACGGCGGCGCGGGCCTACCTCGTCCGCGGGACGCTGGCGGCCTGGGAGGCGCGCCTAAACGGGCGCGGCTTTATCCGCGTGCACCGCTCGCGGCTGGTGAATCGGACCAGCATCGCGGCGATCAAACCCACGCCCGCGGGGGACGTCGAGATCACGCTGACGGACAACCGCACGCTGGCCGGCAGCCGCCGTTATCGCGACGCTCTGGACGGCGCGACGGCGGCTGCGCGCTAGCCCTCCATCTCTTCGCGGATGGTCTTGCGCGCCATCCAAAACAGCACGGCGGCGGCGAGACCGGCGAACGCCGATACGAGCAAGGCCCAACGCACGCCCTCCGCTTCGCCCATGCCAAGCGTGATTGCGAACATGTCCGAGAGCGCCCCGACCGCCAGCGGCCCAAGCCCCAACCCGATCAGATTGATGATGAAGAGCAGGACCGCCGAGGCGGTGGCCCGCATGTGCGGCGGCACGATGGTTTGCGCGGTCGCATAGACCGGACCGTACCAGAGCGTGCCCAGCACGGAGCCAATCAGCAGCGAACCGAGCGCAAAGGTGGCGAATGGCGACAGGATAGCCATCACGTAGATTGGGATCACGGCGAGCGACGCGATCGCCGGCACGCTGACATAGGCGCGATAATCGCGTGCGCCGTATTTGTCCGCGATGACGCCGCCGAGGAACGCGCCGATCGCGCCGCCAATGCCGCCCATGAGTCCGAGCGCGAGTCCCAGAAATCCACCTGATTGCAGACCGAACATGGTCGCCAAGCTGGCGATTTCCTCGCTATGGTTGCGGTAGAAGAACGAGGCCGCGAACGGCGCTTGGCCATAGCCGATAAACGCTTTGATCGCCGCGGCGAACGACACCAGCCAGAACGTGCGTTTGCGCTTCAGCGTGGCCAATGCGGCCTTGAAGGGCTTGGCGTCGCGCATCGCTTGCGCGCGTTGCTTCAATTCAGCCGCGGTCTGACGGATGCGCGGCTCCACCAAAGTCAGCACCGCGATGATCGCGAGGACAATGCCTGGAATGCCACAGACGATGAACGCCATGCGCCAGCCATAGGCATCCGCGATGACGCCGCCGAGGCCCATGCCGACCAAGCTGCCCAGCGGCGTTCCCATCGAATAAAAGGCAAGCGCCGAGGCGCGCCGTTCCTTTGGCACGTAATCGGTAATCAGCGAGTGTGCAGGCGGCGTGCATCCCGCCTCGCCGACGCCGACGCCAATGCGCGCAAGCAGAAGCTGGGTGAAATTCTGCGCCAAGCCGCACAACGCCGTGAAGCCCGACCAGACCGCGAGCGCCACGCCAATGATGTAGGGGCGATGGCCCCGCTCGGCCAAACGCGCGATCGGCAAGCCGAGCACGGTATAGAACAGCGCGAAGGCGAGCCCGCTCATGGCGCCGAGTTGCCAATCAAGCAGACCGAGTTCGCGTTTAATCGGCTCGGCGAGAATGTTGACGACCTGCCGATCGACGAAGTTCATCACATAGATGACGAGCAAGAGGCCCATCGCATAGGAGCGATAGCCCGGCGAAACGACGCGCACCTGGGGCGCGTCCGCGGCGGCGGCGTCAGACAATCAGCTTCCTCCCATCTTATCGTTGGGAGGAAGCTTAGATTGATTGGAACGAAGGTCTAGACGCGCACCGCCTCAGCCACGCGGAAGGTCAGCACGTCGCCATCGCCTTCACGCACGGTGATGTATTCGCCCGGACGCAGCTCGTGCGCGCCGAGCTTGAAGAGCGGCTCTTCGGGACCCTCATCCGCCTCATCGTACCAGAAGTACCAATTGTCGCCACGATGCTTGAGCCAGCCGTCAGCCGGCGTTTCGTTCGGCTGGAAGCGGCGGACGGTGCAATGCTCCTTGGTCTCGCGCCACAGCGCGGCGTCAAGCTTGCCGTTCACGTCGAGCGGCGCATTGATCACATAGCCATAATCGTCGGCGCCATCGGGGTAACCGGCGTCTGGATTCCGCCCCAGACGAAGAATGATGCGGGTCAGACCCAGTTTTTGGCCAGTCATCGAAAGCTCCTTAACGCAAAATCGCTTATGTCCGCGCCGAGTACAACCTACATTGAGCCGGCGCAAAGATAAGAGGTTCCATGGCCCGCGCGCCAAGAAACGCCCTTTCCAAAGCCGCCGCGGCGCCGCGCGCGTGGCAGCGCATGCTGTCGGGACGCCGACTCGATCTGCTCGACCCTTCACCACTCGATGTCGAGATCGAGGATATCGCGCATGGACTCGCGCGCGTCGCGCGTTGGAATGGGCAGACGATAGGCACGCACGCATTCTCAGTGGCGCAGCATTCACTGGTCGTGGAAGAGATTTGTCGCAAGCTCGCGCCAGAATGGGACAAGCAGAAGCGCTTGATGGCGCTGCTGCACGATGCGCCGGAATATGTGATTGGCGACATGATCAGTCCGTTCAAGGCCGCACTCGGCATCGACTACAAGGCGTTCGAAGCGAAGCTTGAGGCGGCTGTGCATGTGCGCTTCGGGTTGCCGGCGCATCCTTCCGCGACCGTGAAAGGCGTCATCAAGCGCGCCGACATCATTTGCGCCTATTTTGAAGCCGTTCAGCTCGCCGGCTTCACCGAGGCGGAAGCGAAGCGCTTTTTCGGGACGCCGCCGCGGGCGATCAAGCTGAAATTGACCCCCATGCCCACCGCACAGGTGCAGGAGGCGTTCCTAAAGCGCTTCCGCTCGCTCATCGATCCAGCGTAAAAGGCGGCCATGTCGATCATTGTCTGCCCCCTCTCCCGTGCGCCGGTCATCGCGCGCGAACGTAAGCCGTCTCACGTCGTCAGCCTGCTCGACCCGGGGTCGGCCTTCCCTACGCTGGACGGCTATGATGATCGGCACCTGCGGTTGCCGATTCATGACATCGAACAGGAGATCGAAGGCCAAGACGCACTGTGCGACAAGCGCATGCGCGCCATTCTGGACTTTGTCGGACAGTGGGGCCGCGACGAGCCTATTCTGATCCATTGCTATGCCGGGATCAGCCGCTCCACGGCGACCGCCTACATCACCGCCTGCGCACACAATCCGAACGCCGACGAAGAAGAGATCGCGCTGGCGCTGCGCGCGGCTTCGCCGACGGCGAGCCCCAACCGCCGCTTCATTGCGCTGGCCGACGCGGAACTTGGACGCGGCGGACGCATGAGTCGCGCGATCGATAAGATCGGGCGCGGTCCGCCTTGGTATGAAGTGGGCGAAGCCGCCCCCTTCTCGATTGCGGCCAAATTCGGCGCATGAGTGACGCGCCGCGTATCGTTATCGGCCTTTCCGCTGTCATCGTCGCGGTGACCGAAGACGCGCCATTCGTGCTCGTCACACGCGAGGCCGCCGCCGATGTGCCTGGCCTTCCCTTCGGACCGTTCGATCCAGCCGGCGACCGCACGCTCGAACTCTCGCTCCGCGGCTGGGTGCAGGAGCAAACCGGTTTCGACATCGGCTATGTCGAACAACTCTACACGTTCGGCGATCGCGGGCGCGAGGCCCCGCTCGCCGACATCAAAGGCGCGGGTCCAGATCGCGTGATTTCGATCTCATACTTGGCGCTCACGCCCTCGCGCGCCGCGCTGGACCGCGTGAGCGCCCGCTGGCGCAGCTGGTATGACTTCTTCCCGTGGGAGGATTGGCGCGAAGGTCGCCCCGCCCTGATCGATGATGTGATCGCCCCTAAACTGCGCGCCTGGGCGCAGAGCGCACCCGACACCAGCGCGCAAGCGCAAAGACGCGCGCGCGCCAAGCTCGCCTTCGCCCTCGAAGGTGCGATCTGGAACGAAGAGCGCGCCCTCGAGCGTTATGAATTGCTCTATGAAGCGGGGCTAGCGCCGGAGGCGGCGCGGGACAGCGCCCGTTTTGAGGGAAGGCCGCCACTCGCGATCAGTGCGGCGCATGGCCTGGGCGAGCCCATGCAATCGGACCACCGCCGCATTCTCGCAACAGCGATCGGCCGGTTGCGCGCGAAAATCAAATACCGCCCGGTGGTGTTCGAACTGGCGCCCGAGCGCTTCACGCTCTTGCACCTTCAACGGGTCGTGGAAGCCATCGCCGGGCTGGAACTGCATAAGCAGAATTTCCGACGCTTGCTTGATCGGACCGGCCTGGTCGAAGGCACGGGCGCATTCGACACGAGCGCAGGCGGGCGTCCTGCGGAGCTTTTCCGTGCACGACGTGAGACGCTGCGTGATCGTCCCGTAGGCGGCGTGCACGTTCCCGCGCCGCGCGGCGACTAATCCTTAACCGCCGCCGCCGAATTCAGGCTTAGATTCTCCCGAGAGATTCGGGGATCGGGGACACGCGCGATGAAGACCGCGACGGCGAAACTGCCGCCAATACCGCCCATCGGAGCGCGCCTGCGCGCCGACGACCCGGCGTTCCATGCTTTCCGCGCAAGCGCAGTTGGCGGATCGCTTTCGGTGGTCGAGGTCGCTGGCGCTATTCGCGCCGGCACATGGCCGCGGGTCATCTTCGCTGCGCTCATCGCCATCGTCGCTTCGGCTGTGTTGCCGCTCGCGTTCACGATCGGATGGTGCGTGTTCATGATCGCCTGGGAATTGGCGATCCGGCTGTGGCTCGAAGAGCACCTCTTCCTGCCTGCAGCGGAGCGCTCGCAGACGTCCGGCTTTCGCGTCCTGGCCGCGATCCATTTTGTTGGCGCCAGCGCCTATACGATCTTCCCCGCCGTCGCATGGTCCTCGGACACCGCACTCGGCATGGTGCTCGCGGCCGCGTGGTTCTGCAGCTCCGCGAACCATGCGTTTGTCTATTTCTCGAGCGAGCGCTGGCTATTGATGTCCAGCATCGTGCCGCTCGGCGTCTGCGCCGTGCTGGCGCCTCTCTTCACGCAAGGCGTGTCCGTTCCAGCCGCGGCGGGCATCATCGTGCTGGCGTCGCTGGTCATCGCAGCGGGCTTGTTCGGTTATGACCGCCGCGTGCTCCTGAGCGTGCTCGCCAAACACATCGCCGCGCGCGTGGCCGCAGAGCAAGCTAATGCCGCCAAGTCGCAATTCCTGGCCACCATGAGTCACGAGTTGCGCACGCCGCTCAACGCCGTCATCGGCTACGCTGAATTGATCGAAGAGGAGGCCGGCGGCGCTCAGAAGGACATCGCCGAGGATGCACGGAAGATACGCAGTTCAGCGCGGCAATTGCTGTCGGTGATCGACGTCATCCTTGATCTGTCGAAACTTGAAACCGGCGCCACGGTGCTGGAGCTTGACCGCGTCGACGTCACGGCCGTGATCGCCAATCTGCGAGCGGCCGCCGCGCCGCTTGCCGCCGCCAACGCGAACACCATTACGTTCGAGGAGGTTGCGCCGCTCGGCGAGGCTGAGATTGACCCCGTCCGCCTGCATCAGTGTTTGATGCAGCTGATTTCCAACGCAACCAAGTTTACGAGGAATGGCCACATCCGTGTGCTGGCGTCGCGCGCTGATCTGCAGGGGCGCACGAAGCTCATCTTTGAGGTGACCGACACCGGCATCGGCATTTCACCGGAGCAACAAGCGAGGATCTTCGAGCCCTTCACACAAGTTCAGGGGGACGCCGACCGCAGCTACGAAGGCGCGGGGCTTGGCCTCACCCTGGTGCAGCGGCTTGCGCGACTGATGGGCGGAGACGTGAGCTGCCAAAGCGAGTTGGGCAAAGGCTCGACATTCATTCTCACGCTGGACGCAGGCCCGGTCTAAAGGATAGGCGGCGCTTCCCGGCCATAGGCAAGCGGATCGATCAGCAAGCCGTCGATGCTGACTTCGTAGTGCAGGTGCACGCCCGTGGCGTTGCCGGTCATGCCCATGCGCCCGATCGGCGCGCCGGCTTCAACGCGCACGCCGGGACGCAGGTTCGGATCGATTTCGTCGAGGTGCGCATAGAGCGTGCGTACGTTACGCCCATGATAAATCTCGACCACGTTGCCGTAGCCGCCGCGCGGCCCCGCAAAAACGATGCGGCCCTCGCCGGCGGCGTAAATGTAACCTCCATTCGGGTTGGCGAGATCCAGCCCGTTGTGCAGCCGCCCGCCGCCAGTCGCGCTCCCGCGCCAACCAAATCCCGAAGAGAGACAAGCCGTTTCCGTGGGATTGCGCAGCAACGCGCCCGCTGGCGTGTGGATATATGGCGTGTAGAGCAGTGTCTCACCGCGCGCGCCGACCTCGCCGATATTGGAGCCCCAATTGCCGCAGGCGAACAATTCGCTGTGCAGCGGGGCGCGCGCCGCATTGGTATAGATGTTCGGCGCCGGCGTTGCCGGCGGCGTCGCGCCATAGACGTCGCTTGGACGCGGATATGGCGTGTTGGTGACGGCGCAGCCTGCCAGCGCCGAGGCGCCGAGCACGCCGAGTGCAATTGTCCGCAGCATTTCTGAACCCAAGCTCAGACGCCCCCGCGCCCACTCTCCGCTCATCGTCTGAACGATAGCTGAACGCTCACGCCACCGGAACGCCGCGTGGCAGTAGCGTCCACCACCGCGCTGGCGCGTTCATCCGCTCAGCGCCCTGACCAGCTTGCGGACCAGAGCCGAAGAAGACATCGCCGCGCAATGGACCGCGACGAATGGCGCCGCCGGTGTCTTGCGCGACGAGCAAGCGACGAAAGGGTTGGCCGTCATATTGGCCATCGACAAACACTATCGCGCCATAGGGGTGGTAAGCGGGATCGACAGCGATGGATCCGAGTGGCGTTAACGGTACGCCCGATGCGCCGTTCGGGCCGGCGTTGGGATCGGTGATCACTTCCTCCTGGAAGAAGACGTACGAGGGATCGGCGTTCAGCGCTTGGCGCGTGGCTTCTGGTCCGCGTTGATTGCTCCAGGCTTTGAAGTTTGCCCATGTCGCACCGCCTTGCAGTTCGCCGCTGTCGCGCAGCGCACCGAGGGCCGAGCGCCAGCGATAGCCATTCTGCGCGGCATAGGCGGCGCGTGATTGCGTGCCGTCTGGAAAAGCGATGCGACCTGAGCCTTGAATCTGGAGATTATAGACATCGACAGGATGCGCGTAGGCGAAGGCTTGGTCTGATGTCGGACTAATCTGATCGCGACGCGGATAGGGGCGCACTTCATTGCCGACGATCACGCCGGTGAGCGTACGCGGGGCGCCGCGCAGCGCTTCGTTGTCATAGGCTTCCGCGAACGCCGCGAGATTCACGCTGATCATGTCGCCGGGCCGGCGCAACAACGGCGCGGAAAACTGGGCGTCAGGAAACCGGCGCGCTTCGATGATGGGCTCATAATACGCGGTGAGACGCGCTTCGCCTGGGCCGCGCACGTAGAAGGGTCTGAAGTTCGCTTCGAAGAAGGCGCGCTCGGCCCCAGGCGCCACGTTCTGCGCCGCCGCACATGCCGGCGCCCAATCGCCCACCGTGCCGCCATAGCGACCGCCGCCCGGCAAGCTCGCATCCGGCGCACGCAGACGACGTCCGTCGCACGCACGGCGGAACGCGGTGAGCGCGGGCGCGAGATCGGCGCTCGTCCAATCTGGAATGTCGGAGAAGTTCGCCGGCTGCAGCGCGAACGCGGCTTCCGGTTCGGGGCGCGGACCAGGCCCTGGTCCGCGTTCGGTCGTGGCGCATGCGGCCAAAGCAAGAGCGGCGCAAACGAGCGCGAGGCGGCGGAGCATAATCTTCTCCCAGAAGGCGGCGATTGAGCCTTCTAACTCGACGCGGCGCGCGCTTCAGCCGCGGAACACTGTCATGGCGATGAGATATTTCGCGCTTGCGCGGCGATTCCCCTGGGAGTAACGTGTCCGAGTTATGCTCAAACGAAGCATAAGGGTGGGTCGGAGCCCTTTCCGACCAATTTTTGCACCCTATATATGCTCCGATTGAGTATATACCGCCCATCCCGGGCGCGAGGAGGCCCAAGATGGCCCGGATTATTGACGCTCCCCTTACCAGCGCCGGCGAAGGCTCGGGCTGCGACCCGCGCGCGATCCACGGCCAATGGGGCGCACTGAACGCCGCCGCTGCCCGTGGTTTGGCCTACACGCCTGAAGTCCAGGCGGAGACCGCCCCGCTCTATGAGCGCGTGAAGCACGTCATCCCATCGGTGGAATGGCCGGCCTACGCGCCGCTGATCTCGGCCATCAACAAGATGAAGCGCGAGAAGAACGCGGTGATCCTCGCGCACAATTACATGACCGCCGAGATTTTCCACTGCGTCGGCGATTTCAAAGGCGACTCGCTCCAATTGGCGCGCGAAGCGGCAGAGACTGACGCCGAAGTGATCGTCCAGGCCGGCGTGCACTTCATGGCCGAGACGTCGAAGATCCTCGCGCCGGAAAAAACCGTGCTGATCCCGGACATGCGCGCGGGCTGCTCGCTTGCCGCTTCGATCACCGGCGCGGATGTGCGCTTGATCAAAGAGCGCTTCCCGGGCCTGCCGGTCGTCACCTACGTGAACACGTCGGCCGATGTGAAAGCCGAGAGCGATGTGTGCTGCACGTCGTCGAACGCCGCCGCCGTGGTCGAATGGGCCGCGCGCGAATGGGGCGTGGATCGCGTGATCCTGCTGCCGGACGAATATCTGGCCAAAAACGTGGCCGCGCAAACCGGCATCAAGATCATCGCTTGGCATGGCCGCTGCGAAGTGCACGAGCGCTTCACGGCCGAAGACATCAGCGAATTGCGCGCAGCGCACCCGGGCCTCGTGGTGCTCGCACACCCCGAATGCCCGCCGGACGTCATGGCGGCGGCAGATTTCGCCGGCTCGACGGCGGCGCTGCAAGCTTACGTCGAAGAAAAGCGCCCCGGCAAAGTCGTGCTGCTCACCGAGTGCTCGATGAGCGACAACGTCGCCGCCAACGCGCCGGACGTGGACTTCATCCGCCCGTGCAATCTCTGCCCGCACATGAAGCGCATTACGCTTGAAGCGATCTATGACTCGCTGGCCGAGATAAAGACCGAAGTGACGATCCCGGAAGACGTGCGCGTGCGCGCGAAGCTGGCGATCGATCGCATGCTGGCGCTGCCGAAGGAAAAGCCGCGAGCTTTTGCGACGGGCATGCCGCTGGCTGCGGTGGAAGTGGTCTAACCGGCCAAGTTCGCCCCATTGTCGCCCCCTTCGCCAACCACGACACGCCGCGAAACTCGTGGTCGAGAAGAGGTTGAGCATGCGTGCGATAATGGCTGCGGCGGCGTTTGGTCTAATGAGCGCGCTGGCGGCGCCCGCGCTGGCGCAAAGCAACGACGCGTTCACCGGGACGTGGGCGTTTCAGACGGCGTCCTACGGCGACGAACAAGTAGGCGCGATCATGAGTGGTGTGGCCGTGGTGACGCCGGCGACCCGCAACCGTTACGATATCCGCCTGCTCGCCAACGAACGGCTGGTCAATCGCGAGACTGGACAAACTGTGTTTCTCACGGCGCGCCAGACTTGCAGCGGGGAAAACGACAACGGCCAGTTCACCATCACTTGTCGCTTGGCCGAACCGCTCGAGGGATACCAACCGGACAGCTTCGTTTTGCAGCAAGGCGAGGCCGATCAATTGATCGGCGTGCTCAATTCCTCTGCCAACAGTCAGGTGACGTTTACGCGGCTGCGCTGAATGCTCAGCAAACCCTCTCCCTTGCGGAGAGGGTCGCCGCGAAGCGGCGGGGTGAGGGGCGCTCCGATGTGCAGGCGCCGGCTCTTTTGAACGCCCCTCATCCCCTAGCCCCTTCTCCGCAAGGGAGAAGGGGAACGTGAATACTGACAACGTCCTCATCGTTGGCGCGGGCCTCGCTGGGCTTTTCCTCGCGCTGAAGCTTGCGCCGCGACGCGTGACTGTGCTGAGCCAGGCGCCGCTTGGCGAAGCCTCCTCCTCCGCGTGGGCGCAAGGGGGCTTGGCGGCGGCGTTGTCGCCAGAAGACGATCCGAAACTGCACGCGCAGGATACGATCGCGGCGGGCGCTGGTTTGGTCGATCCCGAGATCGCGGCGTTGATCGCACGCGAAGGCCCGGCGCGGGTCATGGATCTGATCGCGCTCGGCGTGCCGTTCGATCGCACGCCGGACGGCAAGCTCGCGCAAAGCCTGGAAGCCGCGCACTCGAAGCCGCGCGTGGTGCGCGTCGCGGGCGATCTGGCCGGCAAAGCGATCATGGACGCGCTGATCGCCGCCGCACGCGCCGCGCCGCATATCGAGATTGTCGAGAATATGCGCGCACGCGTTTTGCTGCAGGACGCCAACGGCCGCGTGCGCGGCGTGTGGTGCGACGGCGATCATAGCTTCATCGCTGATGAAACCGTCATAGCCACTGGCGGCTCCGGTGGGCTTTATGCCGTCACCACCAATCCGCCGGAAGCGATGGGCCAAGGCTTCGCGATGGCCGCACGTGCTGGTGCGCTGATCGCGGACCCTGAGTTTGTGCAATTCCACCCCACCGCCATCGATATCGGCCGCGATCCCGCGCCGCTCGCCACCGAAGCGCTGCGCGGCGAAGGCGCGCATCTCATCAATGGCGAAGGCCAAACTTTCATCGCCGAACTTGCGCCGCGCGATGTCGTGGCGCGGGCGATTCATGTTGAGCGCGCCAGCGGGCGCGGCGCGTTCTTGGATGCGACCAAAGCCGTCGGCGCGCATTTCCCCGAAGCGTTCCCGACCGTGTTCGCCGCCTGCATGAGCGCGAACCTCGATCCGCGTGTGCAGCCGATCCCGGTTGCGCCCGCTGCGCACTATCACATGGGTGGCGTTGTCACGGACGTGTGGGGGCGGACAACGCTTGCGGGCCTGTGGGCTGTCGGCGAATGCGCATCGACAGGCGCGCATGGCGCCAATCGCCTTGCCTCCAATTCGCTGCTCGAAGCCGTCGTCTTCGCGAACCGTATTGCCGATGCGCTGCGCGACGATGGCGCGGCCGCGCTCGCGTCACCCGGGCCGGCTGCGCCGCCACCGATTCTGTCCGACGCGCCGCGCGCGGAGCTGCGCCAGCTTATGCAAGCGCACGCGGGCGTCGTGCGCGACGCGGCCGGCTTAAGTCTGGCGCTCGACCGCATCGACGCGCTCTGCGATGCTCATGGAATCGCAAACGCCCTGCTCGCCGCACGCCTCATCGTTACTGCCGCGCTCGCCCGTAAGGAAAGCCGCGGCGCGCATTTCCGGAGCGACTATCTCGATGCCGCCGAAAAAAAGCACCGCAGCTTCGTCACGTCTGCTGCCGCCGCTCCCTGACATCGTCCTTGAGCCGATCGTCAAACTGGCGCTCGCGGAAGATTTGGGCGCGGCCGGCGACATCACCACCGATGCGCTGATCGATCCCGAAACCGAAGGCCGCTGGGCCGTGCGTGCGCGGCAAGCGGGTATCGTTGCGGGCTTAGACGCCGCGATCCTCGCGGGCTTCTTGATCGATCCCGACATGGTGTTCGAGATCGCGGCGCCCGACGGCGCGCGCGTGAAGGCCGGCGACACGATCATGACGATTGAAGGCTATGCGCGCTCGGTGCTGATGGCCGAGCGCACGATGCTGAATTTCATCGGCCGCCTCTCCGGCATCGCGACGCTGACGCGGCTCTATGTCGATGCGGTCGACGGCATGGGTGTGATCATCGCCTCGACGCGCAAGACCACGCCCGGCATGCGCGCTTTGGAGAAGCGCGCGGTGAAGCTCGGCGGCGGCGGCGCGCATCGTTATGGCTTGGATGACGCAATGCTGATCAAGGACAATCATATTGCCGCGGCCGGCTCGATCCCGCTTGCGCTGCAACGCGCCCGTGCGGCGGCGGCGCACCTCACCTGCATCGAGATCGAGGTCGATAATCTGGATCAGCTGAAGCAAGCGCTGCCGCATGCGCCCAGCGCCATTCTGCTCGACAATTTCACGCAGGCCGATCTGCGCGCCGCCGTGAAATTGGCGAAGGGGCAAACTATGCTGGAAGCCTCGGGCGGCATCACGATCGAGAACGTGTTCGCAGTGGCCGAGACGGGCGTCGACGTGATCAGCATCGGCGCGCTGACGCATTCGGCGAAGACGTTGGATATTGGCCTGGACGCGCTGTGAACACCTCCCCCGTTTACGGGGGAGGTGCTGAGCGTAGCGAAGCGGAGGGGGGATTGCGGTTTGCGCGGCGTCCCCCTTCAGTCGCTTACGCGACAGCTCCCCCGTAAACGGGAGCGCAGTTTCATCCGGTAGGATTAACGATCGCGAACAGCAGATGGTCGCGCCAGGCGCCGTTGATCTTGAGATAGGCGCGCGCGACGCCTTCTTGCGCAAAACCGGCTTTTTCCAGCACGCGGCGCGAGGCCATGTTGTCGGGCTGGCATGCAGCTTCGACGCGATGCAGGTCCAAATCCTCAAACGCGTATCGCACAACCGCACGCACGGCCGCCGTGATGTAGCCTTTGCCAGCATAACGCTCGCCAGCCCAATAGCCGAGCGAGGCGGTCAGCGCGACGCCGCGGCGAATGTTGGAGAGCGTGACGCCCCCGACGAGCGCATCATCCTCGTCGCGAAACACGAACAGCGCATAGGCTTTGTCGTCGCGTGCATCTTCGGTGTAGCGGCGCAATTTGTAGCGGAACGAGCCGCGCGAGGTTTCGTCCTGCGCCCAAGTCGGCTCCCACGGCGTCAGGAAATTGCGGCTAGCTTCGCGGATCTCGGACCAATCGGCGAAGTCCCGCGCTTCAGGCGCGCGCAGATAGACGCCCTCACCGTCGATGCGCCGCACGCCGTCGCTGTCCTTCCGCATCAGCACCATGGTTAGGACTTTGCCCCAAACGCGGCCAGCGCGCCATGCCCAGCCTTGGGCCCAATCGTAGCCGCACAGGCGGGCCCCGCCAGGGCGGCGCGCGCGATCGCCTGCACGTCCTCAGCTGTGACAGCATCCAACCTTGCGCGAACTTCATCAAACGAGATCAGCCGGTCGCGCACCAGCACCTGACCCACGCGCGCCTCGGCGCGGGCGGACGGCGCTTCCAGGCCCATCAGCATCTGCGCGCGCGCGACCGCCTTGGCGCGTGCGAGCTCGGCGTCCGTGGGGCCGTGATCGGCCATGATCGCGAGCTGCTCGCTGACGATTTTCGCGACCGTGGCCGCATTGTCAGCCGAGCAGCCGGCATAGACGCTCAGGCGCCCGTCATCTTCGAACGTGTCGAGGAAGGAATCGATCGCATAGACGAGGCCGCGTGACTCACGGACTTCCTGGAAGAGCCGCGAAGACATGCCGCCGCCGAAAATCTCCGACATCAACCGCGCCGCAAAGAGCTTGTCGCTGCCCGCTT
The DNA here is from genome assembly GCF_036392335.1 of Vitreimonas sp. Taxonomy (NCBI): domain Bacteria; kingdom Pseudomonadati; phylum Pseudomonadota; class Alphaproteobacteria; order Hyphomonadales; family Hyphomonadaceae; genus Vitreimonas; species Vitreimonas sp. The sequence goes on along the minus strand of NZ_DASVYD010000053.1, from coordinate 6,899 downwards.
CGGGCGCCGGCCACGAGAACACAAGATGGGCTTGTTCAAGCTTGCGCGTCTCGCTGGCGCGGCCGGCGAAGGACTTGGCGGCGGGCCGCTCTTGGACGGGGCCGGCTTTGAGGTGGCCGAAGCGACGTTCCGCGGTTTCCAGGAACGCATCGCGATCGAACGCGCCGGCAATGGAAACAATCACGCGCTCCGGCGTCATATGGGCGTCGTGAAAGGCATGCAGCGTTTCGACGCTGACATTCTTAAGCGTTTCGTCTTCGCCCAGGATCGGCCGGCCGAGCGGCTGATCGGGATAGAGCGCGGCTTGATGCAGCTCGAACACGCGGTCGTCCGGCACGTCGAAAGCCTCGCCGCGCTCCTGCGCGACAACGCCCTTTTCTTTCTCCAGATCGTCCGGCGCCCAATGCGGCGCGAACAGGATGTCGGCGATCATGTCGAGCGCGAACGGCGCGTGTTCGGCGACGACGCGCGCATAATACGAGGTGCGCTCATAGCCGGTGCCGGCGTTCATGGCGCCGCCGACATTCTCCATCGCCTCGGCGAATTGGCGCGCGTCGCGGGCGCCCGCGCCTTTGAAGGCCATGTGTTCGAAGAGATGCGCGATGCCGTTGTGCTCAGCCCGCTCCCAGCGTGCGCCGACGCGCTGCCACACGCCAAGCGCTGCGGTGCCGAGGCCCGGCATCGGATCCAGTGCAACACGCACGCCGTTCGGCAAGCGATAGAGTTCTAGCTCCATGCGCGCGATCGCTCTTGGATGTAGCGCTTTACGGCCTGCGCATCATTGGCGAGCACGTCAGACTTTTCCTCACGCTCAAACAGGTCCGCGCACTTCGCTGGCAATTTCGCGCGCACACCCGTTGCGGCTTCCACGGTGTCGGGGAATTTCGCCGGATGCGCGGTTGCGAGCGTCACAATCGGCGCATCGATCAGCGTTACCGTCTTGCTTAGCGCGCGCAGCGCCACCGCCGTGTGCGGACAAACCACATGCGCCTCATCACCCGCCGACCAGCCCACCCGCATCGAGTGGCGCGTTTCCTCATCACTCACCGCAGCCGCATCGAAATCCGCGCGCAACTTATCCAAAGCCGGCTTCGGAATATCGAAACCGCCCGATTGCGCAAAGCTTGCATAGAGCGCGCGCACGGCGCCGCCATCGCGATCGAGCGCCTCGAACAATATGCGCTCGAAATTGCTGGCGACCTGAATATCCATCGCCGGCGAGAGCGTCGCGTGCGAGTGCGCAGCGCGTTCGTAGCGGCCCGTCTCCAGCGTGCGCGCGAGAATGTCGTTCGCATTCGTGGCGATCAGGATTTTGCCGACGGGCGCGCCGCATTGTTTGGCGACCCAGCCGGAGAACGCATCGCCAAAATTCCCCGTCGGCACAGCAAAATTCACCGGCCCATGTGCAGCAAGCGCTTCCGACGCCACATGGTAATACACCGATTGCGCAACGATCCGCGCCCAATTGATCGAGTTCACGCCTGAGAGCGAAGCTTGCGCCGCGAAGCTCTGATCCGCAAACAGCGATTTCACGATCGCCTGGCACGCATCGAAATCGCCATCAATCTCAATAGCGTGCACATTCGCCGCGCCGCTGGCCGTCATGAAGAAGCGCTGTACGTCCGAGACGCGCCCCTTTGGCAGCAGCACGAACAGATCGACGCGGTCGCGCCCCTTCAAGGCCTCCACTGCCGCGCCGCCCGTATCGCCCGAGGTTGCGCACACGACGCTCAAGCGTCGTCCGCGCTTGGTCAGCGCAAGATCGTAGAGCGGCCCAATGAGCTGCATCGCCACGTCCTTGAACGACAAGGACGGCCCGTGAAACAGCTCTAGAATCCATTGGCCTGGGCCGATATGGCGCAGCGGCGTCACCGTCTCTGGCCATGGCGGAGACCAATGCTCGTTCGCGGAGCGCGGCGGGCTGATGTAAGCGTCGGTCGCGAGTGCGGCGACTTCCTCAGCGGTGAGATCATCGCCAGCGAACGCCTTCAGCGCGACAGATGCCGTGACCGCATAATGGCCGTTCGCGGCGCTCTTGCGCGCGGCTTCATCGGCGAAAAGCACCGGCCAGCTCTCCGGCACATAAAGTCCGCCATCCGGCGCGAGCCCGGCGAGCACCGCGTCGAGAAACGAAACAGCCGGCGCTTGGCCGCGTGTGGAGATGTAGCGCATCAGTCTTCAGGTCGGCGCGGAGCTTTGAGCACCAATCTACCCACACTCATATGAAAGGCGAAATAGATCACGATCAGCACGATCGCGAGGCCGTACCAGGTAATCGCATAGCCCATATGCCGCTCGGGCGGCAGCGCATCGGCGCCGGGCGCAAGCGCGAACGGGTTCGGCGTGGCGCGGCCGTCGGCGCCGACATAAGCGCTCGCGACATAGAAATCCGCCACGTTCTCGAGCCCAGCATTACGCCCCATCGCCGGCAGATCGACGGCGAACCAGAGCCGCTGCAGCGGCCGAGGCGCCAGCGTCATGGGCGCCGGCGGTTCAGGACGGATCGAGGCGCCGATGATCGGCGCGTTGAAGCGAAGCGCCGCGGGAAACCGGAGCTCATCGGCGTTCGGCGGTTCGACGCCAGCAATGAAATCGGAATCTACGAACAGGACATTCTCGCCGTATTGCACCGGCGCGAACACGCGCCAGCCCTGCTCACGCGTATCCGTGCGCACGCCAAAAACGAATTGAATGCCGCCTTCGATCGGCTGGTAATCCTCGATCGTCATCTGCGCGACCGGCTCCTCGGCCAGCGCCATTTTGGTGTCGTACTTTTCCCACTGCCAGCGGCCGAGCGACACCAACACCGCGAACGCGATGATGGAGAAGATCGTCATCAGCCAAAGGGGGCGGAACTGGATCATTCGATATCTGCGTGGGTGGCTTCGCGGGCCTTGTGCTTCCATTGGAAGGCGAAGAGCACGGCCTTGAAGGGCGGCAGGAACGCCAAACACAGCGCCACCGCTGCGACCATGGTGATGGTGAGCGCAGCCAAGCCCGGCAACTTCAGCCCAAACTGGAGAATGATCAGCAGCGGCGCGACAATGGCGCCCACGATCAAGATCACGAACACAGCCGGGCCATCCCCGGAATCCGCGGCCTTGAAGTCCGCCCCGCACGCCGCGCAACTGTCGCGAAACTTGAGATAGCCCTGAAACAGCCTGCCTTGGCCGCATTGCGGGCAGCGGAGCCTAAGCCCCGCCACCCAAGCGGAAGGCGGCTGCGTGGCCGTCAATTCTGCATCGTCAGGTACGGCATCACGTAGACGAAGGTGAACAGGAACAGCCACACCACGTCAACGAAGTGCCAATACCAGGCCGCGGCTTCAAACCCGAAATGCTTCTGCGGCGTGAAGTGCCCCGCCATCAGGCGCAGCAGACAGACGAACAGGAAGATCGTGCCGATCACGACGTGCGCGCCGTGGAAGCCCGTGGCCATGAAGAAGGACGCGCCGTAGAGCGTCGCATTGGTGACGTCGCCCTGGTTGCCGAAGGCGAAGCCCGCCAGCGGATATTCGACCACGAACTGAACCCAGCTGAAGACGAGGCCCAACAGCACCGTGAGGATGAGGCCCAGGCGCGCGCCGTTGCGGTCGCCCTGTTGCAGCGCGTGGTGCGCCCACGTCACCGTCGTACCCGACAGCAGCAGGATCAGCGTGTTGATCAGCGGCAGATGGAAAGGATCGAAGGTTTCGACGTGCGGCGGCGGCCAATTCGCCCAGGCGGCGGCTGTCGCTTCGTCCCAGGTCGGGATGATCCAATCGGCGCGGTGACCGTGGAAAATGGCGAGCTCGAAAAAGGCCCAGAACCACGCCACGAAGAACATCACTTCGGACGCGATGAAGAGGATCATGCCGTAGCGCAGGCCGATATCAACGACAGGCGTGTGGTCGCCCGCACGGCTTTCCTTGATCACATCGCCCCACCAGCCAATGCAGGTGAGCGCCACGATGGCCGTGCCGATCAGGAACAGCGTCCAATGGCCCTTGCCGAAGAAGAAATCAGCTTCGTTGGCCGAGAGGCCGCGCATCAGCACGACCGCGCCGATCGCCATCACGAATGCGCCCACCGAGGCCGTGAACGGCCACGGGCTCGGGTTCACCAGATGGTAGTCGTGTTTGACTTCGCCGTGCGCCATTTGACCCCTCATGCGCCTTTGCCGAAGCGCTTAACGCGCGCCGGCAACAATGCCAAATCCATTACCCCGCCGGCGCCAACGCCGCGGCGGCGTCGGTCGAGCGGAAGAACGTATACGAAAGCGTAACCGTGCCGATCTCGGTCGTGTCGGCGTCCGACACAATTTCCGGATCGACGAAATACACCACTGGCAGCTCGGCTGCTTCTCCCGGCGCAAGCACGCGATCCTGGAAGCAGAAGCATTCGAGCTTCGCGAAATATTGACCGGCGACGTGCGGCGTCACGTTGTAAGTGGCGCGCGCCACGACTGGCTGATCCGAGGTGTTGTGCACGCGATAGAAAGCGAGCCCCGTCTCGCCGATGCGCAGATTCTGATTGATCTGCGACGGCGCAAACTCAACCGGCAAGCCAGGCGCGACATTGGCGTCGAAGCGGACTTCGATGCGGCGATCCAGCGCCTGCGCAGGCGCGGACTGCGCTTCCTGGGTGGTGCCGCCATAACCGGTGATCTTGCAGAACGCGTCGTAGAGCGGCACCGCGGCGAAGGCCATGCCGGTCATGCCGACGACGACGCCGGCCACGATCGCGGCGGTCCGCGCCATGCGCTTCTGGTTCGCGGGCGTCGGCGCGTTCATTGCCCGCCCCCGAGCAGACTGAACGCCTGCATCTTGGACACCGTGATCGCGAACACCAGCACGACGAATGCAATCAGTGACAGCGCCAGCCACATGTTGCGGCGCTTGCGCGCTTTCAGCTCTTCAGGCGTGAGGGTCACGGTCTCGTTCATGCGAAGCCTCGTTCGATGAACACGATTGCGAATAGCGTGAAGAGATAGAGGATCGAGAAGCCGAACAGATCGCGCGCCCGCTTATCCTCTGCGGGGACCCCCTCGCCCGCGTTGGAGCGCAACACCCGATAGGCCAGCGCGACGAACGCCAGCCCGCCCAGCGCCGACACCGCCAGATAGATGGGGCCGCCGAGGCCAGTCAGCACCGGCGTCACCGCCAGAGGCGCGAGCAGCAGCGAATAAAGGAAAATCTGAAGGCGCGTCGCCTTTGCGCCGTGCGTCACCGGAAGCATCGGCACCTTGGCGGCGGCGTAATCGTTCTTCTGCAACAGCGACAGCGCCCAGAAATGCGGCGGCGTCCAGAAGAAAATAATGGCGACAAGCAAGATCGGGTCGAGCGTCAGCGAGCCGGTCTTCGCCGCCCACGCGATCGCGGGCGGCAGCGCGCCGGCGAGACCGCCAATGACGATGTTCTGTGGCGTCGCCCGCTTCAGCCACATCGTATAAACGACGGCGTAGAAGAAGATCGTGAACGCCAGCAGCCCGGCGGCAAGCACCCCGGCGGCGAGGTACATCGTCACCACCGACAGCGCCGACAGCGTCAGCCCCAGCATCAAGGCGTCTTCGCGATCGACACGCCCCGACGGAATCGGGCGCGAGCGCGTCCGCGTCATCACCAAGTCGATGTCGCTATCGTACCACATGTTGAGCGCGCCGGACGCGCCTGCGGCGACCGCGATCGCGAACACCGCCGCAAAGCCCAGCACCCAATCTCCCGGCCCGGGCGCCGCCACGTAGCCGACGAGCCCGGTGAACACCACCAAGCTCATCACGCGCGGCTTCAGCAGCGCGAGATAATCGCTCGCGCTTGCTGTGCGTAGCTGGGAGGCGGTGACATCAACCAAGACTTGGCTTGCCTCGCAATCAGTGATGCGTGTCCGGCTTGATCACCGGCAGCTCATTGAATTGGTGGAACGGCGGCGGCGACGACAGGGTCCACTCGAGCGTGGTGGCGCCCTCACCCCACGGATTAGCCCCCGCCTTGCGACGCGCGACGAACATCTCAACCACGGTGATGAGGAAGATCAGCACCCCCACAGCCGTGATCGCGTAACCGATCGACGAGATATGGTTCCAGTAGGTGAACGCTTCCGGATAGTCGATGTAGCGCCGCGGCATGCCCTGAAGGCCGAGGAAATGCTGCGGGAAGAAAATGACGTTCACGCCGACGAACATCACCCAGAAATGCAGACCGCCGAGGAAGCCGTTATAGCGATAGCCGCTCATCTTCGGGATCCAGTAGTAGAAGCCCGCGAAGATCGCGAACACCGCGCCCAGCGACAGCACGTAATGGAAGTGCGCGACGACGTAATAGGTGTCGTGCAGCGCTGTATCGATGCCCGAATTCGCCAGCACGACGCCGGTAACGCCGCCGACCGTGAACAGGAAGATGAAGCCGATCGCCCATAGCATCGGCACTTTGAACTCGATCGAGCCGCCCCACATCGTGGCGATCCACGAGAAAATCTTGATGCCCGTGGGCACCGCGATGACCATCGTGGCGGCGATGAAGTACGCCTCAAGATCGAGGCCCATGCCGACCGTGTACATGTGGTGCGCCCACACGACGAAGCCGATCACGCCGATGGCGACCATGGCGTAAGCCATGCCGAGATAGCCGAAGATCGGCTTCTTCGAGAACGTCGACACGATGTGCGAGATCATGCCGAAGCCCGGCAAGATCAGAATATACACTTCGGGGTGGCCGAAAAACCAAAACAAGTGCTGGTACATGACGGGGTCGCCGCCGCCGGCCGCTTGGAAGAATTGCGTGCCGAAATTGCGGTCCGTCAGCAGCATCGTCAGCGCGCCGGCGAGCACCGGCAGCGAGAGCACGAGCAACCAAGCCGTCACCAGCACCGACCATGCAAACAGCGGCATGCGGTGCATGGTCATGCCCGGGGCGCGCATGTTGA
>NZ_DASVYD010000052.1:0-29872 GCF_036392335.1 Vitreimonas sp. | reverse complement strand
GATGATGGCGCTTCAGCTTGAATCGGCGCGCGCGGCGAACAGCGCGCGGGCGCCGAGCCAGCAGAGCTTGCCGGCGTCGCCTTGGAGGCGGCCGTCGACATAAACCGAGCGCGGTTGGCGCTTGAGCGCGACTTTGGCGATGAAGCTCTTGCTGGCTTTGGCCAGTTTGCGCGCCAGGCGCTTGGCGTAGATCAACGGCTTTTCGAACACGTGACCGAGCGCATGGAGGCGGCGGATGAGACGCTGCGGTTCGGGCAAACGATTGGCGCGGCCTTGCTTGAGGCGCTCGATTTGCAGACGGCGGCGTTCAAGCTCTTCGGCTTCAAAGCGCGAGGTCGGCGCACCGAGCAAGCTGATGCGCGCGGGATGGGGCTTGGCGTGCGGCCAGAGGCGAAAGGCGTAGGTCTTGACGCGCGCGATGGGCGCAGGCGTGCGCTGCATCTGAAACTGGATCTTCTGCATTTGACGCACATGCAGCGGCAGCGGCGGCGGCTTGGGCTCGGCCGGCGCGAGCGCCAAGGCCTCCAGGAAGATGAGCTTGCGCGCCAAGGCTTCGAGCGCGTTCAGCCATTGCTTGGCGCCGATCAGCGAACGCAACCGCGCGAACATGGTTCGGGTGCGGCTCCAGATATCGGCAAGGGGGAGTGTGAGCGCGTCGTCCATGGGCGGGAGTGTGCCCTCGGCGCCTGACCGGTTGAATAGAATCGCTGCTCGGCTTGGCGCGCGGAGATCGAGCCGCTACTAAGACCCCAACACGCTTGGGGATTTTGATGAAACGCTTCGTCTTGGCCATTCTGGCTGTTGCGGTGGTCGCCTGTTCACCCCCGCAGAATACGAGCGGCGCCGAAGCCTTGGTGCGCGATATTTACGCCACCGTGGAGGAGCATATCGGGCGCACGACAACGCCGCTCGAGGCGATCCCGATGACGGACGATTTGGCGAGCCTGGTGTCGCGCGCGCAAGCGGCGGCGGCGGCGCGCAACGAGCCCTTCATCGAAGGCGACATCGCCGCCAATTGCCAGGATTGCACGAGCCTTGATGGACTCGAAGTCGGCCCGCAGGTTTCGCCCGAACCTGTGCCGGCCGCGGAGGGGCATGTGCTGGTGGAGGCGCGCTTTACGTTGAACGGCAATGAGCCGCGCGCGGTGCTCTATGATTTGGTGGAGACGCCGCAAGGTTGGCGCGTCGACAACATTCTCACCGAAGGCTTCAATCTACGCACCGAAGCGCAATCCTATCTGGATGACGCGGCCGAGCCCGCCGAGGAAATCCCGGCGCCGTAAGCGCCTTGAAGATGCCGTGTGGGCCGACTAAGCCCGGTGCGCTGGGGACAAGGCCGGGACAGGAAAATTCATGCGCGTTCTGATATTTGCGGCGCTGCTGGCGCTGGGGGCTTGTGCGACCGGCGGCGGCGAGGTCTCGCGCGATCAAGGACCCGACGGCGAATTTCCCTTCGCGGTGGAGCGCGGCACGGCGTTGCCGCCGCCGACCGAGGTCGCGGGGGCTGGCCAAGCGCCGCCGCAAGGGGCTGGCGCGGGCGGGTTGGATTTCGGCCAATGGCGCGGCGCGGACCCGGCGACCTATGCGCCGGCGTTCCAAACGCGTGTGCGTGAGCGCTTTGCCGGCCGCGAGCGCGCGGCGGTCAGGGCGGACCTCGAAGCCAATGGCTTTGCGTGTCAGGATGGCGAGCGGCTGGAATGTCGTATCGAGATCATGGAGCAGCAGTGCGCTGTGGATTGGTATGTCGTATTAGAGCGCAACCGGGCCGAGCCGATCGCCGGCTTCGATAGAATGTGCCTCGGCGCGCGATAGGGATGAATGTGATGAAGCGTTTTGCGATCGCCGCTATTTTGGCGTTGGCGCTGGCCGCCTGCGAGACGAGCTCGGTCGGCGGGGTGTCGACGCCGTCGGGGCCGGCGAGCATTCCATCCTCGCCGCTGGAGCTTGGCGATTGGCGCAATGCGACGCCGGCGGCGACGCTGAGCGCGTTCCAGAGCAATGTCACGAACCGCTATCGCGCGGGCCTCGACCTGAGCGCGGTGTCTGGCGATTTGCGGCGGCAGGATTTCAATTGCGCGGCTGGGCCGCAGAATGGGCGCGGCGATCCGCCGGAGCAGGTGTGTCGGCGTACGATCAGCGCCAGCGGCTGCACGCACACGTGGCAAGTGCATCTCTTCGATGAGGGCGGCGACGGCCGCTTGGCGCGCACGCGCGGGCTCTATGATCGCCGCTGCGGCAGCGATGGTTTGCTGGGCGGGCCGGGCCGATAGTCTCTACGGGTGCGGGTGCGCCTCGGTTGGCGCGGTGTTGAGATAGCTGGCGACGTCCGGCGGCTCGAGCGTGAGCATCGGCGCGAGACGCCAATTCACCACCACGTATTTGTCGCGCAAGCGCGTGAGCGCTTCCCGTCCTGTCAGCACGGCGTGCGGCGCGGCCGAACCCATCACGTCGATCAAGCGTGCTTCGGACGTGAAGAGGAACCCAGCTTCGCGACCTTCGCCCAGCGCGAGCAGGCGCGGGGGCGCGCCATCGAGATTGGATTGCAGCGCCAGCGCGACTTGGCTGTCGAGCAGCAAGCGGCGGAATTCAGGGCGGGCGGCTTCGTCGTGCAGCGCGGCCACGAACGCGCGCTCGAGATCGTTGGCGGGCGTGATCTGGGGCGGGCCAGCGGGGCGGGGCGGCGTGACGCCCGACTGCGTTTGGGCTTGCGCCAGCACGGGAAAAGCCGCAGCCGCGCTGGCGGCGATCAGGAATGAGCGTCGTTGCATGGGGGCAGCCTCCGTGGGCTTTGCATCGCCGTCAAGGAAGGCCACATAAAGGCGAATGGAAGACCTCTATCACCCCCGGATTTTGGAACTGGCCGCCGACATGCCCCATGTCGGCCGGTTAGAGGCGCCGGATGGGGCGTCGACCAAGGTGAGCCGCGTGTGCGGTTCGGTGGTGACGGTCGAACTGAAGCTGAAGGATGGCTTGGTGAGCGACATCGCCGTGCATCCGAAGGCGTGCGCTCTGGGGCAAGCGGCGACGGGCGTGTTGGCGATGCACGCGATTGGGGCAAGCCCGCAGGAAATTCGCGACGCACGCGACGGCTTGCGCGCGATGCTGAAAGAAGGCGCGGCGCCGCCGACCGGGCGCTTCTGGGAGCTGCGGCATCTGGAAGGCGTGCGCGAATATCCGCCGCGCCATGCGAGCACGATGTTGGCGTTTGACGCGGCGGTGGAGGCGTTGGATCAGGCCGCGCGCGCGAAGGCGAGCTGAGCATGCGGCGGGGGATTTTAGCCTCATTGCTGATGCTGGCCGCGTGCGCCAGTGCGCCGGTGCGTGCGCCGCTCGATGTGGATGCGCTGATGGCTGACGCGCCTGCGTATGTCGCGACGCGCTATGACGCGGGTGCGCTGCCAGCGGATTTGGTGAGCGATCTGAACGCCGCGGGCTTTGAGTGCGTGCACCGCGCGACGATGAGTGAGTGCACGCTGACGCAACACGCGTTCGCCTCGTGCTTTGATATTTCCGTCGTGCGGATTTCGGCGACGGAGACTGTTCATGCCGAGCGCACTCGCCGCTGCATGGGCGCGCGGCCGGACTAATGCTTATTCGGGCTGCGACCGCTGCGGACGCCGACGCCATCTGGGCGATTCTGGAGCCGATCATTCGCGAGGGTGAGACGTTGACCCTGCCGCGCGACATGGGCCGGGAGGCGGCGCTCGGCTATTGGTGCGCGCCTGCGCATGAGGTGGCCGTGGCGGAGCGCGACGGCGTGGTGCTCGGGGTTTCCTATCTTCGCGCGAACCAGCAGGGGCCGGGCGCGCATGTGGCGAATGCTGGCTATGCGACGTCGCCGGCGGCGCGTGGGCAAGGCGTGGCGCGCGCGTTGCTGGTGCATTCGCTGGAGCGGGCGAAAGCGCGCGGGTTCCGGGCGATGCAATTCAACATCGTGATTTCGACCAACGAACGCGCGGTCAAAACCTGGGCTGCGCATGGGTTCGAGATCGTGGGGCGGCTGCCGGGTGCGTTCGAACATCCGCGCTTGGGCTTCGTCGACGCGCTGGTGATGTATCGCGCGCTTTGAAGGCGGGCGGGGACGCCTGCGCTCCATAATTCACTTGGCCCTGGGAGGCGTGGGCGCTAGCGTCCCCGCCGCGTGTGGGGCGCAGAGGGGAAGTTCTATGCTCAGGCTGGTTTTGCTGCTTTTGGTGATCGCGGGCGTGGCGGGCTATTTCACGAAGCCGGATGAGCCGACGATGCGCGCCGCCGCCGAGCAAGTGCTGAACGACCCGCAAAACATCTCCGAAGGTTTCGAAACGATTGGCGCGGCGTTCGCCGGCAGCAATGTCTATTCGGATTATTATGTGGCCTCGAAATATGTCGTCTCGCTGGGCGACCGCCCGCTGGTCGAGTGTTGGGGCGCGTTCACGCAGACGCAATGCAAGCGCGTCGAAGCGCCTGCAGACGCGCAATAAGCTTTCCCGCATCGTATGCGGACCGTCGCCGGCTCTTGGTTGAGCGGGCGGCCCGAAGCATGCTATAAGAGCGAGATGCAACGGCTCACGTCGACGACGACTACTTATTAAAGCCGGCGGCGCGGGATCGGGCGCGCCGCAGCGGCAGCGTTGCGCCCCGGTCAGATCAACCGAAAACCTGTTTTGTGATGTCGCCGAGCCTTCCTGCGCGGGGCCTCCTGGGCCTGATCCAGCTCTATAAATGGACGCTTTCGCCCCTGATCGGGCGCGATTGCCGCTATTTGCCGACCTGTTCGTCCTACGCCGCGGACGCGATCCGTAAGCATGGCGCGTGGGCGGGAAGCTGGATGGCGACGGCGCGGCTTTGCCGGTGCCACCCTTGGGGCGGTCACGGCTGGGATCCGGCGCCGGAACAAAAGCCGCAAGCGGCGTGGTACGCGCCGTGGCGGCTTGGTGATTGGAAGGGCGGCTATCGCGCGCCGCCATCCTCCCCCGCAAGCGGGGGAGCACCAGATGAGAGACAAACATGAGCATTTCTCTGCAATTTCCTGATGGCGCCGTGCGTGAGTACGCGGATGGCGCAACGCCGCTTGCGGTGGCCGAGGGCATTTCCAAGGGGCTGGCGAAGAAGGTCGTCGCCGCCAAAATCGATGGCGCGTGGTGGGATTTGACGCGGCCGTTGGAAGCCGGCGGCAGAATCGAGCTCGTCACGCGCGATAGCGCGGATGGTCTGGAAGTGTTGCGCCACGACGCGGCGCACGTTTTGGCGCAAGCGGTGCAGGAGCTTTTCCCCGGCACGCAAGTGACCTTCGGCCCGGTGACGGAGGATGGCTTCTATTACGATTTCGCGCGCGACGAACCGTTCTCGACTGATGATTTCGAGAAGATCGAAAAGCGCATGCGCGAGATCGTGGATGCGGATTTGCCGATCATTCGCAAGGTCTGGGACAAGGAGGCCGCGATCGCGCACTTCCGCTCCATCGGCGAAATCTACAAGGCCGAGACGATCGACGAAGTGATCAAGCCGGGTGAACCGATCACGATCTATTCGCATGGCGACAAATGGGGCGATCTGTGTCGCGGGCCGCACCTGCCGTCGACGGGGCGTCTGGGCAAGGCCTTCAAGCTGATGAAGCTGGCCGGCGCCTATTGGCGTGGCGATCAGAAGAACCAGCAGCTGCAGCGCATCTACGGCACCGCCTGGGCTGACGAGAAGCAGCTCGAAGACTATCTGAAGCGCATTGAAGAAGCCGAGAAGCGCGATCACCGTAAGATCGGCCGTCAGATGAACCTCTTCCATATGCAGGAAGAGGGACGCGGCATGACGTTCTGGCATGAAAAGGGCCTGACGCTGTGGCGCACGATCGAAGCGTATCTGCGCCGCCGACTCGATGCGGCGGGTTATGTCGAAGTGCGCACGCCGCAAGTGCTCGACCGCGTGTTCTGGGAAAAGTCAGGCCATTGGGAGAATTATCGCCCGAACATGTTCGTGTGCGAGACGGTCGAAGGCGAGGAATTGGCGCTGAAGCCGATGAATTGCCCTGGCCACATCCAGATTTTCCGCTTCGGACAGAAATCGTATCGCGATCTGCCGTTGCGGATGGCGGAGATGGGGGCGTGCCATCGCTACGAGCCTTCGGGTTCGCTGCATGGCCTGATGCGTGTGCGCGCATTTACGCAAGACGATGCGCACATCTTCTGCCGCGAGGATCAGATCGTCGATGAGGTGGCCGACTTCATCACGCTGGCGTCGTCGATCCACGCCGATTTCGGCTTGACGCGCGATCACATCACGCTCGGCACGCGCCCGGAGAAGCGCGCGGGATCGGATGAGTTCTGGGACAAGACGGAAGCGCAATTGCTCGACGCGGCGCGGAAAGCGGGCGTCGAACCGGTGATCGCGCACGGCGACGGCGCCTTCTATGCGCCGAAGCTGGACTTCCAATTGAAGGATGCGATCGGCCGGATGTGGACCTGCGGCACGATTCAGAACGACTACGTGCTGCCGGAGCGCCTCGGCGCCGAATATGTCGGCGAGGATGGCGCCAAGCATAAGCCGGTGATGTTGCACCGCGCGATCTTCGGTTCGTTCGAGCGCTTCATCGGCGTGGTGATCGAGAATTACGCCGGCGCGTTTCCGCTGTGGCTGGCCCCGACGCAGGTCGTGGTCGCGACCATCACGTCGGAGGCCGACGGCTACGCGCAAGAGGTCGCGGCTGCGATGAAGCAGGCGGGGCTGCGGGTGGAGCTTGATCTGCGCAACGAGAAGGTGGGCTACAAAGTCCGCGAGCACTCGCTGGCGAAGATCCCGGTGATCGCGGTCGTCGGCAAAAAGGAGGCGGAGGAGCGCAAGCTCGCGTTGCGTCGCTTCGGCAGCCAGGACCAGAGCGTGCTGGGCCTGGATGAAGCGCTGGCCGCACTCGCCGACGAGGCGACGCCGCCGGATTTGAAGCGGGCTAGAGGCTAAATCAGCTGTAACATCCGCGTGTTGTCCCAAGTCGGACACACGCGGCCCTAGACGACGCCCCATATGCGCTACAGGATGTGACTCGGTATTGGCTCCGGGGGCGGAGACAAAGGTGGACAAGTTCCCCTCTCGCGAAAGATCAGCGGCGGCGACATTGGAGCCGCGCGTGACCGCGATTGTCGTCGCCCGTTCCGTCGCCGCAAACGCCACCGGTCAGTCCGCGCTTGATTTGTGCTTGCGCAGCGCGCTGTCGGAGCCGTGGGTGGACGATCTCGTCATCGTCGATCAAGCGAACGCGCCGGCGGTGTCGTCGGCGCTCAGGGCGCTGCAATTGGATCGGCGCGATGTGCGCGTGGTGGTGGCGGACGCGCGCATGAGCGCCGCGGCGGCCGCCAACCTTGGCGCGGCGCAGGCGCGCGGACGTTGGCTTTTGTTTCTGGATGCGGACGTGGTGCTGCAGCGCGGGGCGGTGCAGCGCATGACGAGTTCCGCCAATGGCGTCGCTTCGCCGTGGATCGTCGGCGGTCGGCTGACGGATTTGGAGGGGCGTGAGAAACGCGCAGCCCGGGGCGGCGCGCTGAACACGTTCTCGGCGCTGGCCGTGGCGATGGGATTGCCGGGGGTAAAGCCTGCGCCACGCAAGAAGGCGTCCGCGAAGCCGCAAGCGGCGGCGCCTGTGGCGGCCGTGTCCGGCGCGTTCATGCTGATCCCGCGCGCGGACTTCAGCGCGCTCGGCGGCTTTGACGAAGCCTATGTCAGCGACGCGGCGGATTTGGATCTGTGCAAGCGCGCCGCCGATGCTGGCGGCGCGGTGTTATTGCAGCCGCAGGCTTCGGGCGTGAAATTCGAGCGCCATCGTAAAGGACGCAGGCAGGCGCAGGGGCTTGCACGGTTTGCAGTGAAGGCAGCGAAATCCCCGTTGGAAAAGGCGTTCGCGGTGTTCGCGGGGCCGGCCATCGCGACGCTGGTTGGTTTGCGCGATCTCATCGGCGGGGGCCCGCCGCAGCCTCGGACCCGGTCTCGGCGCTGACGGCGCGTACGCGGCCGATATGCAGCGTTGTGTTTTCGCCGCGCCCCAACGCCATGCCGCGGGCCGGCGCCTCCACCTCCTCGAAGACCAGGCCGCGCGCCAATAGCAGCGCGCGCGTACGTTCCAACACCCGGCCTTCCATGACGAGACTATCGCCGGGTTGCGCCTGTGCGGCCATGTCCTCGGGCTGCGCCATGCGGATCGAGGTGCGGGTGAGGAAGATGAGGCTGGGCTGGCTGTAGCCGACCACCCAGAAGGGCTCCTCGTCGCGTGGCATCATCCGCGCGCGGGTGAGGGCTGCGACGGCTTCTTGGCTGACGAACAAGGAGCGCGCCTCGGGTAGCGTGCGTTCGCGCAATGTGAACGAAAGCGCGAGCGCGCACGCGATCAGAATGCCGGCGCGCGCCGTCGGGCGTTTGACAAGCGAGAGCCCGACGATCGAGGCGATGAGGACGAGCGCGCCGATGATGCCGGCGCTCAACGCGCGGCGGAAATCGGCGTCGAAACCACCAGGCATATAGGTCGCGACAAACGCCGTAAGGCCGACAATGAGCGCGCCAAACAGGCCGAACAACACCGCGCCAAGCGGGTGCATGGTGCGCCATTGCTTCGTGCGCATGGCCATGAGGCCGGCAGCGCAGAGCAGCGCGATCGCGGGATAGGCTGGCAGCGTGTAGTGGACGAGTTTGGTTGGGAAGAACTCAAAGAGAAGAAACGTCGGTACGGCCCAGCAGAGCAGGAAGCGCAGCGCCGCTTGGCTTTCGTCGTCGCGCGGCGCGCGGATCGCCGTAAAACTAATGCGCGCAGCGGCGGGCAGCGCGTAGGTGGCGGGGAAGATCAGCAGCGGCAGCAGCAGCACATAATAGCCGGGAAGGCCCCCGTGCGAATGATCCACGCCAGCGACTTTGGGGCCGAGCTCATTGGCGAGCAATTCGGTGTAGAAGGCGCCGTTGGTGACAATGCCGATGGAGATGAGCCAAGGCAGCGTGATGGCGAGGGCGAGTATCGGGCCAGGCCACCAGAGCAATGGCTTCATCCACGCCGCCTTGCGTTCCCACACATAGAGTGCGCCCAGGGTGAGCGCGGCGATGAGCGGGGTGATCGGCCCTTTGACCAGAACGCCCGCACCGATCGCGGCCCAAAAGATCAAGCTCGTCAGGCGTGGGCGCGGTTTGCGCGCGTAGAGTTGTGCGAGCGCGGCGAGTGCGAGCGTCGTGAACCCCACCATCACGGAATCGGTTTTCGCGATCATGCCCTCAAGGCCGGCGAGCAGGCCGGTGGCGAACAGTCCGGCGCCGATCAGCGCGGTGCGATGGGGCAGCAGCGCAGCGCCCGCCCACATGGTCGCGAGGGCGGCGAGCGCCAAGCCAAGCGCAGAGGGGATGCGATAGGGCCAGATCGTGTTGAGCTTTGGGATCAGCGGCGCGAACGTGTGCACCGACGCGGCTTGCAGCCAATGGATGCCGATGGGTTTGCGATTGCGATCCTGGTCTTGCAGGCGGATGCGGACATAATCGTCGGACTCGATCATCTGCCGTGTGGCTTGCGCGAAGCGGGCTTCGTCGATGTCGAGCGGCGGCACCTTGGTCGCGCCGAACAGGCCCGAGGCCAGCGCGATCAGGGCGATCAACACGTAGCCGCGCCAACCCCGCGTGATTTGCTGGAAGAGTGATGGGGCCGGCGCGTCCGTCATGGAAACCGCCCATAACCCGCCAAAATGACTGTGTCTTGACGGCGCCCCTCAGGTGCGCGCTCTCGCCTCAGGGCGGGGAAGCGGCTATGAGGGCCGCCTTCCTGGCCCCGGGGACGCCTTTTGCCCGAGACGATTGAATTCAGCATTGTCGTGCCGGTGCATGACGAAGCCGGCAATGCGGCCAATCTGGCGCGCGAAATCGCCGCCGTTTTGGATGGCCGCTCGTACGAAATGATTTTCGTGGACGATGCGAGCCGCGACGACACGCGCGCCGAACTGGCTGCTTTGAAAGCGGAATTGCCGGCGTTGCGGCTGGTGGGGCACCGCAAGAACGCGGGCCAAAGCCGTGGCGTGCGCACGGGCGTCTTGGCCGCGCGCGCGCCGATCGTGGGCACGCTCGACGGCGACGGCCAGAACGACCCGGCGGACCTGCCGCGGCTCTACGCGAAGCTGACGCGTGCGGACGCGCCGCCGCATCTGGGCATGGTGGCGGGCAAGCGCACCAAGCGCCAGGACAGCTGGAGCAAGCGCATGGCCTCCCGCCTCGCCAACAATATTCGCAAAGCCGCGCTCAAGGATGGCGCCGACGATAGTGGTTCAGGCGTCAAGGTGTTCAAAAGGGAGGCATTTTTGCTTCTTCCCTATTTCGATCACATGCACCGTTTCATGGCCGCACTGATGCTGCGCGAAGGCTATGCAGTGGAGTTTTTAGAGGTTAACCATCGTCACAGGGGCGCCGGGCGCTCGAAGTACACGAACCTAGGCAGGCTCGCCGCCAATATGACGGACCTGTTTGGGGTGATGTGGCTTCAGAGCCGGGCGCGATCACCTGGGGGTACGGACGAGCTATGAGCGAGAACCGTGTAGATCCAGGCGAACGCATAGCGCTTCAAACGGCGGCGACGCGGGGGCGTCGAGCAGGCACGCAACAGCAGGGGAGTCCCATGGGGGCGATTTTCAACGTCTTTCCGCTGATCCTGATCCCGGTACTGACGTACAATATCTGGGCGTTCGGGGCGACGGCGACGTCCGATGGCGACGGCGCTTCGGTGCGTCAGCATCTGGCGGATGTCTGGGTGCGCATTCCGATGGCGTCGGGGGCGGAATGGACCATTTCGTTCGGCGACGTGATGGTGCTGCTGGCGCTCATCCTGCTCTTCGTCGAGCTGCTGAAATCGACCTCCACCGGCACCGCGGCGATCTTCAATCACGCGCTGTCGATGCTCGTGTTCATCATCTGCTTGGTCGAGTTTCTGCTTCACCCGGCGTTCGCGACCAGCGTGTTCTTCGTCATCCTGGTGATGGCGCTGCTCGATGTGCTCGCGGGCGTTGTGGTGACGATCATCTCGGCCCGCCGCGACGTCGAATTCGCGGGCCAGCATTAAGCTCGGTTCATGCTCCCCCGCGAGCGGGGGAGCTGTCGCGTCAGCGACTGAGGGGGCGTTTGAGCCGCGCTTCCCCCTCCGCTTCGCTGCGCTCAGCACCTCCCCCGCAAGCGGGGGAGGATTGTCGTCACAGGCACCACATTCCCAGCGCCAGCGCGATTGAGAAGTCGAGCCAGCGGGCGAATCGGGGGAGGATGGCGGCCATGATCGGAGCGGACCCTGCAGGTTCGGCGCCGGTTTGAACGTGGGTGGATCGATGTCGCTTTTCTTTGACGCCGATTGGTTCGACGCCAAACTTGGTGAACGCGGCCTGGACCGTGGCGCGCTGTCCGAAGCGGCGGGCATCGAGCGCGCCGCCCTGCATGCGATTTATCTCAACGAACGCGCCGCGAGCGCGGCGGAGCTAGACGCGTTCGCGCGTGTGCTGGGCGTGGACATTGTCGAGGTGACCTTGCGCAGCGGCGTGGCCACGCGCGATGCCGAGCCGCGCGAAGACGCGGCGGCGCGGATCGAGAGCATCGAGGCGCGGCTGGATGCGATCGACAGCTGGCTCGAAGAGTTCGAGCGCGCGACCAAGAAGAGCGCTTAAGCGGTTACATTCACCACAATGCCGCGGCGCGGCTTGAGTTCGGCGGTTGCATAGCCGTCGGTGTGCGTGGCTTCAGGCGTGGCGATTTGGTTGACGAGCGTGGCCGCGAACAGAGGGTCCAGCTTGGTGGACGCGGCCCGGCGGTCGCGCTGGCGGCGCTCGCCGCGGCGCTGATCGCCGATGTCCTCAAACTCGGCGTCGATGGCCTGGGGTTTGGGATGTCCCTCCATGGGCCAGTCCGCTGCATCCCACGTGCCAAACGAAAATTAACCGCTATCGTTTCCGGCAAGGGAGCGAAACATGCGCGAGTACGCCGATTATGATGGGCTGGGCCTGGCCGCTTTGGTGCGCAAGGGCGAGGTGACGGCCGCCGAGCTGCTTGAGGCCGCGATCGAGCGCATTGAGCGCCATAATGGCGTGCTGAATGCGGTGACTTTCAAAGCGTATGATGAAGCGCGGACAACGGCGGCTAGCGCATTGCCGGACGGTCCGTTCAAAGGTGTGCCATTTCTGATCAAGGATTTGGGACTGCGCGTGAAAGGCTGGCCGCGCACTTCGGCGAGCAAGTTCGCGCAGGTGGCGGCGGATGAGAGCGATTCGACGCTGACGGCGCGCTATCGCGAGGCCGGCGTCGTGCTCGCGGGCAAGACCAACACGCCGGAATTCGGCATTCCTGGCGTGACGACATCGGCGCTGCTGGGGCCGTGCCGCAATCCTTGGAATCCCGAGCACATTTCCGGCGGCTCGTCGGGCGGGGCGGCGAGCGCGGTGGCGGCGGGCATGGTTCCGCTGGCGCACGCGAGCGACGGCTTGGGCTCCATTCGCATTCCGGCGGCGTGCTGCGGCTTGGTCGGGATGAAGACGACGCGCGACCGCAATCCGAACGGGGTGGACGACACCGATCGCGCGATGGGCTTTTCGGTTGATCATGTGGTGAGCCGCACGGTGCGTGACAGCGCCGCGATGCTGGATGCGACGGGCTATCCCGAACCGGCGAGCCCGTTTGCGTACCCGGCCAAGGAGCGGCCCTATTTGGATGAGGTTGAGCGTTCGCCGGGCAAGCTGCGGATTGCGTGGTCGACGGAGACGCCGTCGGCCAAGCCGGTGGATGCCGAGATCCAGCGCGCGCTGGAGGATACGGCCGAGACGCTGAAAGCGCTTGGCCACGAGGTGCGCGAAGAGGGGCTCGGCATCGATTATCGCACGCTCTATCGCGCGCAGGGTTTGGTGTCGGCGTCGAACTTCGCGGCCGGCATGCGGCGTTGGGCGGAAGTGAAAGGGCGCGAGCCGCAAGAGGGCGAGATCGAAGGCTTGGCGTGGCGCGCTTATCAGGCGGGCAAGCGGATTAGCGGCGAAGACGCGATGTGGGGCTGGCAGCAGCTGCGGCTATCCAACCGCGCAATCCTGCAGCGCTTTGAAAGCTGGGACGTGCTGGCCACGCCGGTGCTCGGCACGAATGTGCCGCGCGTCGATGAACTCGACACGCTGACCGATGATTTGCGCGGGTTCGACAAGCGCCAGGCGCAAGCCTTCCCGTTCACGCCGCCGTTCAACATGACGGGCCAGCCCTCGCTCTCGTTGCCGCTCTGGCAAAGCGAAAGCGGGCTGCCGATCGCGGTGATGTTCACGGCCAAATATGCGGACGAAGGCACGCTCTTTCGCTTGGCGGGACAGCTCGAAAAGGAATTGCCTTGGAAGCAACGCAAGCCCAAGCTTTGGAATTGACGCACGCAAACGTGCGCAAACCGCGCAGGGAGGCGCATCATGGCTGAGCACAAGGGCGACAACACGTATCTCGCGCCGCTGATCGGCGCGATTATCCTGACGGCGCTGTGGGCCGCTTACACGCTTTTCATCGTGTATGAGATGGCGGTGTTGCCGCCGCCCGGCTAGGGCTCAGCTCTTACCGCGCGACATGGCGTCGAGCTGCTTCTGCATCGCTTCCATCTGCTTGCGCAGCTCGGCGACTTGCTCGTCCTTTTCGTCCTCGTCGGCGGGCGTGGATTTTGGCGCGTTGGGGAAGCCGCCGGCGCCGGGCACGGCGAAGGGCGCCCACATTTTCATGGCTTGTTGGAACATCGCCATGTTGCGCTGCGCCTGTTCCTCGAACGCCGCGAGCGGCGTCGCCGCGCCAAACGTGCGCGACATGTTCTCGCGCATCTGTTCCTGCGCCTTGGAGAAACTCTCCATGCTCATTTCGAGATAAGGCGGCAGGAAGCCTTGCATCTGATCGCCATAGAAGCGGATCAGGCGGCGCAGGAATTGGACCGGGAGCAGGTTCTGGCCCTTGCTCTCCTGTTCGAAAATGATCTGCGTCAGCACCGAGCGGGTAATGTCGTCGCCGGTCTTGGCGTCGAGCACGACGAAGTCGACACCTTCGCGCACCATTTCCGACAGATGATCGAGCGTCACGTAGCTCGAGGCGGCGGTATTGTAGAGCCGCCGGTTCGCATACTTCTTGATGACGACAGCGTCGGTTTGAGTTTCGCCGCCGGCCTCCCCAGCCCCAGGGCCGTTTGCATCCGCCACGATCGCTTCCTCATTTTTGCGCCCGCGAAAAGCGGGCTTTGCCGGAGAATCCGCTCTCCTTCGCCGCATTGCAAGAAAAAGCGTCCGTGAGGGAAGCTGCTTGCGACGGGGGCGCTTGGATTTCGCGCTTCGCTTGTGCGATAGGACAGTTAATCTCTCCTTTTCCTTCCAAGGCGTTCGCCTTTCTGGAGCCTGAGCCCATGACCGATATCGTGATCGTTTCCGCCGCCCGCACGCCGGTTGGCTCGTTCCTGGGTTCGTTTGCTGCAACGCCCGCGCATGAGCTTGGCAAAATCGCGATTACAGCCGCGCTGCAGCGCGCAAAAGTCGACGCGGCTGACGTTTCGGAAGTGGTGCTCGGCCAAGTGCTGACGGCCAACCAAGGCATGAACCCGGCCCGCCAAGCCTCGCGCGCCGCCGGTGTGCCGGATGACAGCCCGGCTTGGTCGCTGAACCAAGTCTGCGGCTCGGGGCTGCGCGCAGTCGTCGTCGGCTATCAGCAGATCAAGGCGGGCGACGCGAAGATCGTTGTCGCCGGCGGCCAGGAAAACATGAGCCTCGCGCCGCATGTCGCCAATCTGCGCAACGGCCAGAAGATGGGCCCGCTGGAATTCTCGGACTCGATGATCAAGGACGGCCTGACCGACGTCTTCAATCAATATCACATGGGCATCACGGCCGAGAACGTCGCTGAGAAATGGCAGATCACGCGCCAGCAGCAGGACGAGTTCGCCACGCTCTCGCAGCAGAAGGCGAGTGCGGCGCAGAAGGCCGGCAAGTTCAAGGACGAGATCGTTCCCGTCACCGTGAAGGGCCGCAAGGGCGACACGGTGGTGGAGAACGACGAATATATCAAACATGACGCCACACTCGAAGGCGCGGCGGGCTTGCGCGCGGCGTTCAAGAAGGACGGCACGGTCACGGCCGCGAACGCCTCGGGCTTGAACGACGGCGCCGCGGCTTTGGTGCTGATGACGGCCGATGAGGCGGCGAAGCGCGGCCTCACGCCGCTGGCGCGTATCGCCTCATGGGCCTCGCGCGGCGTCGATCCGAGCATCATGGGCACGGGGCCGATCCCGGCGTCGAAAGCCGCGCTTGAGAAGGCCGGCTGGAAAGTCGGCGATCTCGATCTGGTCGAAGCCAACGAAGCCTTCGCCGCGCAAGCCTGCGCCGTGAACAAGGACATGGGCTGGGATCCGGCGATCGTGAACGTCAACGGCGGCGCCATCGCGATTGGCCACCCGATTGGCGCCAGCGGCGCGCGGGTGTTGACGACGCTGCTCTATGAGCTGCAACGCCGTGGGAAGAACAAGGGCCTGGCCACGCTCTGCATCGGCGGCGGCATGGGCATCGCGGTGTGCGTGGAGCGTTAGTCTCGCGCTGACATTGGCAGTTGGCGTCCCTTCTCCTGGCTAAGGAGAAGGTGGCGCGAAGCGTCGGATGAGGTTTCGGGTGGCGGAAGGAGTGGCGATGTCCGCTCTTGGCCCGGAGCGGTCATCGGTCCGCTCGGCGTTACAAGTTGCATCGCGCCTTGCGTTCGGCCTCTAGCTGCTCGCGCTCGTGCCAATGGCGCGCTGATGATCGATTGATCCACCAGAGCACCGTCAGAAACCAAGCACCGATGATCCACCAGCCATATTCTTGGAATATCGTGCGGGGCAGGAGGAGACCGACGACCACGAACACCGCCTGGATGACGAGAAGACCGCGAACTCTGTAGCCGAACAACATGCGTCCAATGTGGCGCCTCAACCCCCCGCAGGGCAATGTCCGTTCGCGGCGAATTACAGACTGTCGCGCGCAATCGTTCGCACCACTTCCTGCTTGCCGGCAAACCTCATCCGGCCGCTGCGCGGCCACCTTCTCCTTGACCAGGAGAAGGGACGCCGGTTCGGCGTTTCAGCGCAAATCTCTGTGCTTCATCGCGCGGCGCGATAAGATGAGCGGATGTCCCACCGCATCTATGCCATCAGCTTCGCCAGCGTGTACCCGCACTATGTCGCGAAGGCCGAGAAGAAGGGGCGCACGCAGGCGGAGGTGGATGAGATCATTCGCTGGCTGACGGGGTATCGCCAGCAATCGCTCAATGCGCACATCAAGAAGCAGACGAGCTTCGAGGATTTCTTCGCCCAGGCGCCGAAGCTGAACCCGGCGCGGTCGCTGATTACGGGCGTGGTTTGTGGCGTGCGCGTGGAAGAGGTCGAAGAGCCGCTGATGCGCGAAATCCGCTATCTCGATAAGCTGATCGACGAACTCGCCAAGGGAAAGGCGATGGAGAAGATTTTGCGGACGGCGCCGGCCAAGCCCTAGGCGGCGCCCTTGTTTGTGATACATTACCGTGGTAATGAAACGTATGGCCATCACCTCCAAACTCACCGCGCAAGGGCAGATTTCGGTGCCGGCCGAAATCCGCAAGAAGCTTGGCATTGGTCCGGGCTCGGCGATTGCGTGGGAAGAGCGTGACGGCGAGGTGATTGTGCGGCGCGCCGGCCGGCACAATTCGGCGGAGCTGCACGCTGCTGTGTTTGAGGGCGAAACGCCGCCGCCGAAAACGCTCGCTGAACTGAAGGGCGGCGTGCGCACGAGCATCCGTAAGAAGCATGCGCGCGATTGATACGAATGCGCTCGTGCGTCTGATCGCGCGGGACGATGCCGCGCAAGTCGCGCGTGCGGAGAAGGCGATCGAAAAGGGCGCCTGGGTTTCGCTTTTGGTGCTGGTGGAGACGGTTTGGGTGTTGGACGCGGTCTACGCGCGCACGCCCAAGCAGATTGCGCTGGCGGTCGAGATGCTGCTCAATCACGCGCAGCTGAGCATTCAGGATGCGCAATTGGCGGCGCGCGCGCTCGAGCATTTTCGTGCGTATCCCAAGCTTGGGTTTTCAGATTGTCTCATCTTGGAGATTGCGCGCCAGAGCGGTCACATTCCACTCGCGACCTTTGATCGTAAGCTGGGCGACCTAGATGGCGCGGAACGTATCTGAAAGACGTGTGATGTCCGACGTTCAACGCAAACTCACCACGATCCTCGCGGCCGACGCCGCCGGCTATAGCAGCGTCATGGAGGCCGATGAGGTGCGCACGCTCACCGATCTGCGGGCGGCGCGGGCGGTGTTTGCGCAATTCATCGCTCGTCATCATGGACGGATCGCCAATACGGCGGGCGATGGGCTGATCGCGGAATTTCCGTCGGTGGTTGAGGCGGTACAGTGCGCCATCGAGGTGCAGCGTGAGTTGGGCGCGGGCGCGGAAGGCGGCCTGCGCTTCCGCATCGGCGTGCATCTGGGCGATGTGCTGGTCGATGGCGACGATTTGTTGGGCGAGGGCGTGAATCTGGCGGCGCGTCTGCAAAGCATGGCCGAGCCCGGCGGCATTCTGATTTCGCGCCAAGTGTACGACCAGGTGCAAAAGAAGCTCTCGGTCGGCTTTCAATATTTGGGCGAGAAGCAGCCGAAGAATTTTGCTGAGAGCGTCGCGGTGTACAGCGTGGGCGGCGGCGAAGGCGGCGCGAGCGATGGCAAAGCGCGCGCGAAGAGCGGGCCAGCGCCTGCCAGCGACAAGAAGCAGCGCTTCATCGCCGGCGCGTCACGCTGGGGCCTGATCCTTGCGGTTCTGTTCGTGATCGATTTCATGACCGGCGAAGGCTGGTGGGTGCAATGGCCTGCCATCGGCATCGCGCTGATGTTGGCGATGCGTTCAGGACCGTTGTTTGAGCGCTCCTAAGCGATGCCGAGTTCCCGCAACACGCCGGCTTGATCGAAATACGGGCGCTCGCATTTGATTTTGGCGCTGCCGGGCTCGAACTCGAAGCTCGCGGCCATGCGCATGCGGAAGCTCTTGCCAGTCGGCTCGATGGTGCGGCTGCCAACTTTGAGCGGGCCGAGATGTGTGCCGGTGAGCCAGAATTCGACGAGCACGGTGTTGTCGGTGTGCGCGATGGCGATGATCTCGTTGCCTTGATCGGGGAAGGGCGTGCGCGAGGCGGCGAAATAGGCGCGCACGGCGGCTTCGCCGTCAAACACTTGGCCGCCGCCATACATTTCATAGCGCGGGTGCGCGAACGTCGCGATCACCGCGTCCCAATCGTGCGTCACCTCGAGCGCCATGTGATCGCGAACGGTTTGCAAGCGGGCTTCGGCAAGGGCGTCTGTCATGGGCGGAGTGTGGCGCGCGATGAGCGCAAGCACAACAAACTCCCTCTCCCTCCGATGGGAGGGAGAGGGCCGGGGTGAGGGTGGAGCACTAGCGTTTCAGACCGCGCGCTGACGAACGACTGGATTTCCAGCACCTGCGCCGCCCCCTCACCCTGCCCTCTCCCCTTGGGGAGAGGGTTCTTGAGTCACGCTTTGCCGCCGCGCCCGCTGCCTTCCTTTTCCCAGCGTTTGCGGAGTTGCGCCGGGCGCTGGCGATAGCGGGTTTCGAGCACTTGTGCGTCGCGGAAGCGGTCGGAGCGGAAATGGCGGAAATCTTCGCGCAGTTCGCACCAAGCCACGACCAGGCGCACGGTTTCGAAATAGCCGATCATGAACGGCCAGATGGTGCGCTCGCTGGTGCGGCCGTTTTCGTCGGCATAGGCGATGCGCATTTTGCGCTGTTCGCGGATGGCGCCGCGCACGGCGGCGAGGTCGAAGGCATCTACGGCGCGTGCGTATGAGGAGACAGGCGCGAGCTGCGCGTCCAGCACGACGGGGCGCAGATGCTCCGGCACGGCGGCCGTGAGCTTGCCGATGAGATCGCGGGCGCCGCGCGCCAAAGCTGCATCGCCACGCTGCGCCACCCAGGCCGCGCCGAGGACGGCGGCTTCCAACTCATCCTGCGTCAGCATAAGCGGCGGCATGTCGTAATCGCTGTCGATCACGTAGCCGGTGCCGGCCTCGCCGCGGATCGGCACACGCTGAGCCATTAGCTCGGCGATGTCGCGATAGAGCGTGCGCAGAGAGACCTCCAATTCATCGGCGAGCTCCTGGCCGGTCACGGAGCGGCGCTTGGAGCGCAGGATCTGGATGATCTGGAAAAGGCGTTCGGTGCGGCGCATGTGGAGAACTTATACTGACATCCTGCTGCCACAAGGCTGTCAGCAGGGGCAAGCTAAGACGTCTTTCCAAGCGAAGCGAGGAGAGAGCTTATGACTGTTCTGTATGGTTGGGGGCCGATGTTCGGGGCGCCGAGCCCCAGCCCCTACGTGATCAAGTGCGACATGCAATTGCAGATGCTGGGCGTAACTTTCACCCGCGCCATCGCCGATCTGGAGCGCGTGCCGAAGCACAAGGCGCCGTATGTCGAGGACGAGGGCCGCATCATCGAGGATTCCACCTTCATCCGGCTCTATTTCGAGGAGAAGCTGGGCGACGATCTGGATGAGGGGCTGACGCTCGAGCAACGCGGTATGGCCTGGGGCCTTGAGCGGCTGCTCGAAGACCGCCTCAGCATGATCATGGCGCATGAGCGCTGGCTGGTGGACGCGAATTTCGATAAAGGCCCGCGCCAATTCTTCATGGACGTGCCCGAGCCGCAGCACAGTGCGCTGTGCAAGGATGTGCGCGAGCAATTGCATACGATGATGGTGCGTCACGGCATTGGCCGGCATACGCGCGAGGAGCGGATGCTACTGGCGGAGCGCGACATCTCGGCGATCGCGGCGGTGCTGGGCGACAAGCCTTATCTGTTCGGCGACACGCCGAAAGCGGTGGATGCGTCGGCGTTTGGCGTGTTGGCGTCGTGCGCGACGCCGTTCTTCGATACGCCGCTCTCGGGATTGGTGCGTGAGCATACCAATCTGAGGAAGTACATCGAACGCATCGAATGGCGTTATTTCGGCGAGATCGTCTGGCCGGCGATGGCGGCGTAGATTGCCTAAGCCCGTGGCGCTTGCGCCGCGGGCTTCAGGGCCAAGCGACTAGACGTGTTGATCGATCAGGATTTGGTTGCGGTCTGGGTCTTCAAGGACGAGGTGTGCCGGTCCTTGAGGTTTGCTTGCATCCACCTCCGCGCTGAGCGCGAGGCCTGATGCCTTGAGGCGTTGCTGGATTTCGCGAATGTCGGTGAAGCTCGCGAGCGCTTGCGCTTCGCTGTCCCAGCCTGGATTGAAGGTGAGCAGGTTCTTTTCGAACATGCCCTGGAATAGGCCGATCAGGGTGTCGCCGTTCTTCATGATCAGCCAATTGTGACCCTGGTTGCCGCCAAACACGGTGAAGCCCAGTTTTTCATAGAAGGCGCGCGAGGCGGCGATGTCCTTGACGGCCAGACTTACGGAAAATGCGCCGAGGTTCATGAGTTCGTTCCTTTGTTGATGGCTCACTTGCTGATGGCTCACTGAGCTCGGGCGGGCAGGACGCGCGGATTGCGCAGGATCGCGGCGGAGATTAGCGCGATCAGGAGGCCGACGGGGAAGATTTCCGCGAACGTCATGGGTAGGCGGAAGAGCGGGTTGCGATACGCCTCTTTGATTTGGTTGAGCTGGGCGGCGTAGGCGTCCAATTCGGCAGCGCTCACGCCGGCGGCGCGCTTGGCCTCGATGGATTGGGCGACATAGGTTTCCATGAAGGTGTAGTTCGTGGCGGCGAGGTAGACCTCCCAGCCGATCACGTAGGCGACGCCCGCCACCGTGGCGACCAAAAGGCCAAGGCCGAACGCCGGCAGGAATTTGATCACCCCGCCGAGCTTTTTGTTTCGATAGTCGCGGATGGCCAGGAAGATCATCGACAGCGCGACGATTATGACCAGATAGCCCAGCCATTGCGATGAGAAGGCGTGGCCGTGCCCTTGGCCCGTGGACAACACAATACCGAGAATGATGACCGCGATGACGATCGCGCCGGAGACGGCGCCGTAACGCAAGGCAGTGGCGAACATGGGTGAATCTCCTCGTCTGGATGACGAGACTAGGGCGGGTCGTGACGGGAAACGCCATCACCCGAAAGGGTGAAATCGGCCAAATCGGCTGTTTGGATGGCTGATCTAAGGGATGAGCGCGAGTTCGCGGGCTTTCTGAATGGCTTGGGTGCGGCGCTGCACTTCGAGCTTCAGGTAGAGGCTGGCGATCTGGGTCTTGATCGTGTTGGGCGAGACGCCGAGCGCTTGGGCGATCTCCTTGTTGGCTTTGCCGGCGGCCAAGTGCTCCAGCACCTGCAATTCACGTTGGGTGACCCCCAACGCGGCAAGAGCGGCGACATTGCGCTCGAAACCGGTCGGCGCGCGGCGCGCCGTGAGGCGCATGCCGGCCCAAACGCCAAGCGCGGCGAAGGCGATCGCGATCAGCGCGATGTAAATCTCGACCGTGAAGACGCGGGCGAAATATTGGTACTGAAGCCATTGCAGGGCGAGCGCGCTTGCCGCGAGCGCCAGCGCATAGAGGATGACGATCCGCGTCATGGCCGCCACTTTGGCCGAACGGACGGACGGGCGCTAGCTGATGGCGTCAGCGTCGCACCTGTCCGAAAAATCGTGGTTTCCGCGTTGCAGCATGTTGCCTCGCGTCCGGAGTCGCGCAAACTGCGCCCATGTCTCCGGGCTTGTCCCGGCCAACGATAATGTCGGGAGGTTCTTATGGCGCGGGTGGCTTTGGTGACGGGTGGGACGCGTGGGATCGGCAAGGCGATCTCGGCGCGGCTCAAGGCCGATGGCTTCAAGGTCGCCGCGAATTACGCCGGCAACACCGAGAGCGCCGAGGCTGCCGCCAAGGAACTCGGCATCAGCGTTTATAAATGGGACGTGGGTGATGAAACCCAGTGCGCCGACGGCATCGCCAAGGTCGTGGCCGACCTCGGCCCGATTGACGTGCTGGTCAACAATGCCGGCATCACGCGCGACGGCCAATTCCACAAAATGAGCGTCGAGAAATGGCGCGATGTGATCCGCGTCGATCTGGATTCGCTCTTCTATATGACGCGCCCGGTGATCGAAGGCATGCGTGATCGCGGCTTTGGCCGCATCATCAATATCAGCTCGATCAACGGTCAGAAGGGCCAGTTCGGCCAGGTGAATTATTCGGCCGCGAAGGCCGGCATGATTGGCTTCACCAAAGCGCTGGCGCAGGAAAGCGCGGCCAAGGGCGTCACCGTGAACGTCGTCGCGCCGGGTTACATCGATACCGACATGGTGGCCGCTGTGCCGGAAGATGCACTGAAGAAGATCATCGCCACGATCCCGGTTGGCCGCTTGGGCAAGGCCGAGGAAATCGCGGCGATGGTGGCGTTTCTGGCGTCTGATCAGGCTGCGTTCATCACGGGCGCGACGATGACCGTGAACGGCGCGCAATACATCGCGGGCTGAGACGTAGCCGGAACTACCAGCGGTTCCCGGCGTTTATCCTCCATTCCAAGGAGGATGAACTCATGGACAAAGAGCACGTGAAAAGTGCTGCCGACAAAGCGTCTGGCACGGTAAAGGAAGGTGCCGGCAAGATGACCGGCAACACGAAGCTGGAAGCCGAAGGCAAGATCGATAAGGCCAAAGGTGAAGCCCGCGAATTTATCGGCGACGTGAAGGACGCGGCCAAGAAGGCCGACAAACCGAACTAAGCTGATCGCGATTTGATGAAGCGGCCCGTGCGCAAGCGCGGGCCGTTTTGTTAGGTGTCTTCGAAGGAAAGCTGTTCAACGTCCGCCGCGTCGAAATAGTCCGTCCAAAACTGACGATGCGTTTCGGTCTGATGGCGGGTGTAGCGATCATCGTACCTATAGAGAATGCGCACACGCACATTGCTCAGATTCGGCACCCGGAACTCCGTCCCACGGCGCTCCCTGAACGTCGCGAAGTCGGAATAGGCGCCATATTGAGACAGCAGCGCACTATTCTCGAGCATGTCGGAATAGACGATGAGTTCCACCCTCTCGTAGCGCGAGAAATAGCGATAGTTTGATATCGCGGCGATGTCGCGAAGCAACGAGGTTGTACGCACCGAGGCGCCGTGCCCTAGGGCGCCGATATCCCGGTCAAATCGTTCCTGAACCTCCGCGAATTTCTCTAGGCGCTCCTGACGATTGCCGAACAATTCCTCCAGCACGAGCTCCCAACGTTGATGAGGGGTTTCGACGGGGTTGCAGAATGACGCAAGAACGGTCGGGCGATCACCGGTGTCGGGATTGACCGCGAATACGGTCAAACGATCATCCTTCTCCATGGTGTCGACGAGGCCTTGCGCCTCTTGCCGAACGTCGATGAGCTGCTGGTCGTCTAATGGATCAGTGCGGTCCACCAGAAGGACGTAGAGGGTATTAGCAGGACCAGTTGCGCCGAGCGGGCAAAGATCGTCGCCACGGCGCGGCTCCGCGTCGCCGACGGCAAACCATACGGCCACAACGACGCCTACCAGCACAAGCGCGATCGCGGAGAGGCTGGCGAGCCAACTGGTGAGGCCCGCGCCACGCCGCCGGCGAGAACCGTAGTCATCATCGCCAAAATCGTCATACATGGGCGCCCTCCAGCGCTAAGGCGCCGCCTTTGACTTCCGAGACGGAGGCGCGCGCCGCGCTGAGCAGCATCCTTCGGTACTCATCGAAATTGCCGTTGATGGTCGACGTGAGCGTGCCAAGATCAATGAGAATGTCATCGACACTGGCCTCGATGATCTTGATATCTTGTTCAAACCGAGCAGCCGCATCGCGCACTGTGTGGGTACGTGACGGTAGGGGATCGAACTCAGTGCTCGCGTCAATCGTGTCATCGAAATAGTCCGGCGGCGGCGTCTTCTTTAGGCGCGTGAGCCAGCCGATGAAGCTAAAGACGCGACGGGCTTCGCGGTTGCGTTCCCGATAGGATTTGACGAGTTCGATCGTGTCGCGAGCCGCGGTGCATTGAAGCGCCCGAGCATTGTTTTCAATGGTTTCGAATGCCGCAAGCGCACGGATCACGGGGGAGTGCGCGCGTTTGAGTTGATGCTTCAAATAGAGAAACTCATCGCGATAGTGACTGAGCACAGTGTCCATATGCGCGCGGGCGCGCCGCGCCAGAAATGTATCGAGGTGGCGTTCCGCGCGATGGTGGGCGTTCCAAAGACGTTCGAACTGGAACGGAAGGTCGCTGAGCCCATTCCGGAATTTGTAGGACACATAGCAAAATGCCATGATGTTCAGCAGAGCAAGCAGAAGCGCTTCGAAGCGATGGAGCAATTGTTCTTCCGGGGGACTGACGCCGATTATGAGCAAGCGGAGCAGGCCAAACATCAGCGCGGAGCCAACGCCGACGCATGTGGCGCTAATGCATGCGATCCGCGCCACGCGGCGCAAATAATCGTCCTTGCTGCGCAAATTGGCGATGCCTAGCGCGCCGTTCGCTACGCCAGCGAGCATGATCCAGAGCGACACCACGACCGCGAGACCGAGGCTCGTCGTCATATTGCTGGAGGGAAACGCTTCGCGATAGAAGAACGCGTTTAGTGCAGCTTCGCCGAGGAAGACGAGAAAGAAGGTCGGACCGAGACGTTCGGGTTTGGCGTCTTCCGGGACGGCATCTTGAAGATCGTGTTGGTTGCGAAAGGCACGCAACGCATCGCCCGTCTCGATGACGCCACGCGCAATGGCTTTGCCCTGCGGAAAACACGCGGCTTGACGCGCCTTCCAATGCGCGGCGACGTATTCGTTGACGAGCTCTTTTGTGTAGTGGGGCGGGATGCGGGCGACAATTTCCGCCGAAAGCCCCTCCGCCACCTCGCCAACAGCGCGGTCGAGTTGCACGTCATAGCGTGCTTTCTCGTTGATTGCCTCGCGTTGGGCTTCGTCGAGTTCGGCGGCGTTTGTTGGCGGTTTTTGGCGTTTGCCGTTCCACCACGCGCGCGTGCGCAAACCGAGCCATCCGTCGAGTTCGCGTAGCCTAGTCTTGACCTTCTGCTCCGGCGCCTTTGGCAACGTGAACTCTAGGCCGAGGTCGATATCGCGCAACGACAGCGCACCGGGCGACAGCGCGATCTCGCCGAGCCGAAGCCGGCCTTTGATTTTACTGTCTTCCGAGAAGGGCGCGGAAGGCGTGGAGGACGCGCTGATTGATGCGTTTGGAAGCGAGGCATCCGCATCGATTGGGCGCCGACTTTGCTTACCCAGCCGCCACAGGCGAAATTTTTTCAAAATCAGCCCCCCGGCCGCAGAATGCAACTAAAGATGCATACGAGGTCGATTTTGGCAAGTTTAGATTGCGCGCTTGCGGAGGCCGATTGAGCAATTTGTACGAAATGCTCGTTTCGCTTTATGGCGCCTGTGGTTTGAACACGTATTCCAACTTCAGCCCATCGGCGTCGGTGAAGAACACGGCGTAGTAGCCTGAGCCATATTGCGGATAGTCGGTGGGCGGATCGGTCACGTTCGCGCCGATGCTCTGCAAGTGCGCGTGCATGGCGTCGACATCTTCGCGACTGGCGGCGTTCCAAGCGATGTGGTGTAGGCCGGGGCTATAGCGATCGTGGGTGCGGTCGGCGTGTTCGCCGCGCGCGCTGAGGATGCCGATGGAGCAGAAGGAGTCGCCGTCGCGCCGATCGAAATCGTAGCCGTTGGGGTGTGCGTCAGCGAGGCGATAGCCCATGAAACCCAGCACGCTTTCGTAGAAGGCGCGCGACGCGTGCGCGTCCTTCACGGTGAGATCGATATGGTGGATCGCGCCGCGCATCAGCGATTGGCGCCTGGTTTCCAGAGAATGTCGGCCTTGCCCAATTCGTTGGCGTAGCGCGCGGCGACGAAGAGGAGGTCGGAGAGGCGGTTCATGAATTTGATCGCGTCGGGGGAAATCTCTTCGACGTCCGCGAGCGCGACGATGTCGCGTTCGGCGCGGCGGGCGATGGCGCGCGCGAGATGCAGATGCGCCGCCGCTGGCGAGCCTCCGGGGAGGATGAACGAGGTGAGCGGCTCGAGTTGTTCGTTGAGCTGATCGACTTCGGCTTCGAGCCGATCGACTTGGCTCGGCTGAATGCGCAGCGGCTCGAATTTGAGATCGGGGGCGTGCGGGGTGGCGAGATCGGCGCCGAGATCGAAGAGATCGTTTTGCACGCGCTCCAGGATCGCATCGAGCGTGGGCTTGGCGTTCGTATGCAGCCGGGCGACGCCGATGGCGGAATTGACCTCGTCGACGGCGCCGTAGGCGGCGACGCGGGCGCTGGCTTTGGAGACAGGCTCGCCGGTGACGAGGCGGGTCTTGCCGCCGTCGCCGGCTTTGGTGACGATTTTATCGATCCGGACCATTGGCTTCCTCGCGCTACGGACGCTGAGCCGTCGTGCGTGGGTCCGCGCGCGGCTTAGCCGTAATGCTGCTTTGCCCACATGGCTGCAACAAGGATCAGAATAGCGACGAATTGCGCGACCACGCGCATGCGCATGGCTTTGTTCGACCAGGACCGGCCAAAATCGCCGCCCCGGAACATGGCGAAGATGCCGAAGCAGAGCACGCCGAAGACGACGACCAGGACAGCCGGGATCAGGAAATCGAATACGTTCATGCGATGGAACCTAGGGCTGCGACGGTCCGTCGGCCATGCGTTAGATCAACCCGGGCGCCCCCTTGCCGGCGGGGCCCGGCCAGGCCGTGCTAATCTAGCTCCATGACCGAATCGCTTCTGCTTATCCTTGCCCTGGTCGCCATCGGGGCGGCCGCCTTTTTCGCCTATCGCTCTGCAAAGGCTCAGGAATCCGCCGCCGCCGCAAAGGCGCGGTTCGAGGGCGTGGACATGATCCGGGCCGAGCGCGACCGGGCCGTGGCCGAGTGTGAGGCGCTGCGGGCCGAGGCCAGCCGCCTGGGCGCGGAGCTGGCCGCGGAGAAGGCGGGCGCGGCCGCGCGTGCGGCGGCGGCTGAGGAGCAGGCCAGGAAGGTCGAGCAGCAATTCGTGGCGCTGGCGACGCAGGCTTTGGAGGCCAATCGGCAAAGCTTCATGGCGCTGGCCAACGAGACGTTCGAGAAACACAAGGCCGCTTCCGCGACGGGCGTGAAAGAGGTGCTTGCGCCGGCGCAGGAGACGCTGGCGAAGCTCGCGGGCTCCGTGGAAGCGTTGGAGAAGGCGCGGCTGCAAGATAAGTCGGCGATGAGCGAGCAAGTGCGCCAGATCGTCGATGCGGTCGGCTCCACCAATAAGACGACCACGCAATTGCTCTCCGCGCTGAAAGCGTCGCCGAAAATGCGCGGCCGCTGGGGCGAACAAACCTTGCGCAATGTGCTGGAGCTTTCCGGCCTCGCGCCGAACGTCGATTTCACCGAGCAGGTGAGCACGACCGACGGCGAAGGCGCGCGTTTGCGGCCGGATGTGGTGATCAATCTGCCGGGTGGACGCTGCATCGTCGTGGACTCGAAAGTCGCGCTCTCGGGCTACATGGAGGCTATGGAGGCGACGGATGATCTTGCACGCCAAGCCAGCTTGAAAAAGCACGCCGCTGAATTGAAGGCGCACGTGAAAAGTCTGTCGTCCAAGGATTATTGGAAGCACGTGCCGGCGACAGCGGATTTCGTGGTGCTGTTCGTGCCGGGCGAGAATTTTCTCGCCGCCGCGGCCGAGCAAGATGCGAATTTGTTCGACGACGCGTTCGCGTCGAAAGTGATCATCACCACGCCGAGCACGATGGTGGCGCTGGCGAAATCGGTCGCCTATGGCTGGCGTCAAGAGCAGAGCGCCAAGAACGCACAAGAGATCGCCGATCTGGGCCGCGAGCTCTATCGGCGCATGGCGGTGATGACGGATCACATGAGCAAAGTCGGCGACGCCATCGGCAAGACGGTGACGACCTACAATGGTTTGTTGAGCTCTGTCGAAAGCCGCGTGCTGCCGCAGGCGCGCAAGTTCAAGGAACTTGGTGCTGGCGACGCGGGCGTCGATATCGCCCAGCCCGCGCAAATCGAAGCCGCGCCGCGTATCCCCGCGCCGCCGGAACAACTCGAGCTGATGCCGCCGCCGCAGACGGCCAAGCGCGGGCGCTAAGCTCGCGGAATGGTGCATTCGTCGCGTTCCGCGTGAAGTTCGTCGGCCGCATCGCTAGTTCCGTGGCCGGAGGAACGCACATGAGACATTTGCTTTTGGCCGCTGTGGCGGCGTTGGCGTTGGGCGCTTGCGGGCAGCAGACGAACGAGGCCCCGATCGCGCCGCCGGCTGTGGTCGAGATGTCGCCGGATGCGGCAAATATCGTGGCCGCGGTGGCGGATGCGCGCCGGCCGGCCGCCGATCGCGAGCGCGACGCCAATCGCCGGCCTGCCGAGATGCTGGCGTTCGCGCAGATCGAGCCGGGCGATCGTGTGGCCGACATTTTTCCAGGCGGCGGATATTTCACGCGCTTGTTTGCCGTGGCCGTTGGCGACGAAGGTCGAGTCTATCCGACGATCCGGCCGGATGGCGTAGCGGGCGAGTATGAAACGCCGGTGCTGGCGGTGGCGGCGGAATATCCGAACGCAATCATGGCGCGCACGCCGTATGACGCGCTCGCCTATCCCGAACCGCTCGACGTCGTGTTCACGGCGCAGAATTATCACGACATGGCGCTGACGGCGTATGCGCTGGGCGATCGTGCGGCGATGAATGCGGCGGCGTTCGCGGCGCTGAAGCCGGGCGGGCTCTATGTGATCGTGGATCACTCGGCTGTCGATGGTTCGCCGGTGGCGACGGATGCGGAAACGACCACGCACCGCATCGACCAAGCCACAGTGCGGCGCGAAGTGGAAGCCGCAGGCTTCGTGTTCGACGGCGAAAGCGATGTGCTGCGCAATCCAGCGGACGCACGCACGACAAGCGTGTTCGACCCTGCGATCCGCGGGCGGACAGATCAATTTGTGATGCGGTTCAGAAAGCCGGAATGATCAATCGTGGTCGCGCACGCGGCCACGTTTTGATTTTACATCAGAGCGCCTCGACTTGCTGTCGAGGCGCTTCTGTTTTGCGGCCTTAGGCACTTTGGTCTTCACGCGGGGCTTTGGGCGGTGCGTGGCCTGCTCGACGAGCGCCACCAAGCGCGCCAACGCTTCGCTGCGGTTGCGATCCTGGGTGCGGTGCTCCTCAGCCCGGATGACGATCTCGCCTTCGAGTGTGAGACGGCGGCCGGCCAAGCGCTTGAGACGCGCGCGCACGTCGTCCGGCATGTCGGTATAGCCGTTGAGCCTGAAGCGCAGCTCCACGGCCGTCGAGACCTTGTTGACGTTCTGCCCGCCAGGGCCCGAGGCGCGGATGAAGCGCTCTTCAAGATCGCGCTCATCAAGAGCAATGGAGGCGGTGACGGGGATCATCAGGTGTCTGGCGTCAGGTTTCGAGTGTCAGAATGGGCGTGTATCCGTTGAGCAAGTATTGCACGCGCTAGCGCTTGGCGCCTGAAACCTGATACCTGACACCCGAAAGGGAGGACGATATGCGGAAATTGTTGGCCGGACTTGGGCTTGCCGCGGTGTTGGCGGCGTGCGCCGGGGGGGCGATCCCCGGCATTATGATGTCGATGCCGGCCGAAGTGACGGCGTCCTCGCCAAATATTCTCGCCGCGATTGCCGATCCGCGTCGCCCCGAAGCAGACCGCGAGCGCGACGCGCTGCGCCACCCGGCGGAGATCCTGGCGTTCGCGGGCGCCCGCGACGGCATGCGCATCGCCGATATCGGTCCCGGCGGCGGTTATTACACGCGGCTCTTCTCGGTCGCTGTGGGCGAGGGCGGGCGCGTTTATGGCGTGGATCGTCCGGGCACGGCCGAACGTCCGCGTCCGCTTGCCGCTGTTGCGCCACTCTATCCGAACGTTACGCATCTGACGGCCGGTTATCAGGGCTGGACGATCGACGAGCCGCTC
>NZ_DASVYD010000051.1:0-49262 GCF_036392335.1 Vitreimonas sp. | reverse complement strand
AAGGGTAGTCCTAAGGGCTCACTCGCCAGCGTGCCGCCGACAAACTTGACCACGCAACTTGTCGACGCACTTCGCGCGCGCAACGGCGATGACGCAATTGCGGCCATTGATGTCTTCGCCTTGGGTTGCGTGACGCAGATCGGCGCGCAAGGCGGCCATATCGGCCTAGCCGCACGCGTTCAGGCGCAATTGCCCGACGACAGCGCCGTTCTGACGATCAACAATTTCTGCGTCTCCGGCCTTTCCGCCCTCTCCGAGGCGGCGCGCCGCGTCGCGCTCGGCGAAAGCAAGCTCGCGCTGGCGGGCGGCGTTGAGTCCATGTCGCAAGTCGCGTTCATGACAGACAACGCGCCGTATTACACCGATCCCAAGCTCATCCAGCATATGGCCTGGGCGCCGCCAGGGCTTGCGGCCGATCTGCTCGCCGCGCGCGAAGGAATTGGCCGTGACGCACTCGATGCAGCCACATTGCGCTCCCACCAGCGCGCGTTGGCCGCCTGGCAAGCCGGCCGTTATGCACGCCGCGTCATTCCAATCCGCGACGCTGCCGGGGAAATTGCCCTCGCGCATGATGAGAACATCCGCGACTACGCCGAGGGCGAAGCGCTGAAGGCATACAAACCCGTCTTCGCAGAAATGGGCGCAGCGCGTTTTGACACGGTCCTGCTCGCACACTACCCCGACATGGCCAAGCTTGAGCACACCCATACACTGGCGCACTGCCCGCCCATCGCTGACGGCGCCGCGCTGGCGCTCATCGGCGCTCGCGAGGCCGGAGAAGCCTTGGGACTCAAACCTATCGCGCGGGTCCGGGCCTTTGCCGAAACAGGCGCCGATCATGTGCTGCAGCTCACCGCGGGCTTTCGCGCCATGGATCTGGCCCTACAACGCGCCAAGCTGAGCCTGAAAGAGATTGGCGCGATCGAATTCATGGAAGCTTTCGCGGCCGTTCCGGTGAAGTTCGAACGCGATTATGCGCCCCACATGGACCGCGTGAATCCCAATGGCGGCCACCTCGCCATGGGACATCCAATGGGCGCGACCGGCGCGATCTTGTTTGCCGCGGCGCTGGATTCAATGGAAGACCTGGATAGCGAGCTTGGCCTCGTCGTCGCCACCGGCGGAGTAGGCGTGGGCGCCGCCATGGTTTTGGAACGCATGTAAACGTCCGACACAGCGCCCGAAGCGCGGTGTCGGACGATCGGAAAGATATTACTCGCGGCCCGCGTGGTCGAACTCACCGACGCCCATTTCACGCAGCAAATGCGCGCGGTCATAATATTCGCGCCATTCGGCGACCAAATTGTCGTCATTGATGGTCAGCACGCCGACAACTGGCACAGCGCCCTTGTTACCATTGTACACAAAACGGTCCCAGCGCTCGATATAGACGCGCCCATCGATGACGCCGATATGCTCTATGTCGAGCACAATACTCTCGATGCCCGCCCCCAAGGCCGCGATCCGCGCGTAGATTGCCTCGCGTCCGACCACTGGCTCGACCATCATGGAATGCAGCACGCCGTCCTTCGCGAACAGATCGCCAACCTTCCGCCAATCCTTGGCAGCCCACGCATCCGCCATATCGCGAACAACAGCAATCTTTTCCGCATCGCGGTTCGACATCGCGCTCTCCCTTGAGATCATCTTGTTATGCAAGTGATCCTGGCGCCACGGTGTGCGCCTGTCAATTGAAGCTATCTTGACAAGACTGACTATCCGGCGGACACACTTGCTTAACAAGACCAACAAGACGGTTCGTCAAAGGGGAGAGAAGCATGGCGCGAATTTTCGCCAAGGGCTCATTGTATTCAGCTGTAGCCGGCGCAACCTTGGCGCTG
Organism: Vitreimonas sp.; assembly: GCF_036392335.1. NCBI lineage: Bacteria > Pseudomonadati > Pseudomonadota > Alphaproteobacteria > Hyphomonadales > Hyphomonadaceae > Vitreimonas > Vitreimonas sp. The sequence goes on along the minus strand of NZ_DASVYD010000051.1, from coordinate 47,421 downwards.
GCCGCGCCGGGCGTTGTGTGGGCGCAGAGCGGCGCGGATGCCGAAGCGTCTTCCGGGATGGATGAGATCGTCATCACCGCGACCAAGCGCGAAGAGAGCTTGCAGGATGTGGCGATCGCTGTGACGGCGCTCAGCGCTGAGCAATTGCGCAACGAAGCGATCACCGATTTGTCGCAGATCGCGGCCCAGGTTCCGAGCTTCACGTTCCAATCGCAGAACAGCATGGAATCGGAAATGTTCATCCGCGGCGTTGGCTCGGTGCGGCTGAACGGCGCGACGGCCGACCCGTCGATCGGCACCTTCTTCAACGAAGTCTATATCGGCCGCCGCGGTTCGGCGACGCCGCCCCTCTTCGATCTCGCGCGCGTTGAAGTGCTGCGTGGTCCGCAAGGGACGCTGTTCGGTAAGAACATCGTCGGCGGCGCGATCAACCTGATCTCAGCCACGCCGCAGGCCAATTTTGGCGCGGGCGGCTCCCTCTCGTTGGGCAATTATTCCAGCGTCCTGGCCGAGGGTTACGTCACCGGTCCCTTAGCGGAGAACCTCGCAGGTCGTCTCGCCTTCTATCGCGAAACACATGACGGCTTCGCGGAAAACATCGTTTACGGGCAGGAGCTTGAAGACAAAGACTCCACGGCGGCCCGGCTTTCACTGCTTTGGGATCCGACGAGCAATATCTCTGTGTCGCTCATCGCCGATTACAGCACCGACAGCGCCGGCGGGCCGTCGCGTCACGCCGTGGACAATCCGTTTGTCGCCGGTACGGGCGGCATCACGGCAGGCATTCCGTCCGATCCGCGGATCAACATGTCGCCTTACGAGCAATATGCTTATCGTGACACGGCGGGCCTCACCGGCCGCCTGGAATGGGACCTCGGCAACGTCTCGCTGACCTATCTCTCTGCGTATCGTTACGGATTGGCCGACGGCCGATGGACACAGGCAGGCGCAGGTTCGCCCCCTTCGCTCACGGATAGCACGCTCACGCAACACGAGATGTATCAGGGCGTGACTCAAGAAATTCGCTTATCATCGGACGACGACAGCCGCTTCCGTTGGATCGCCGGTCTCTACTATCTCGACGAGTACGTGAAGCGCACGTCGCGCAATACCGCGATCTCGTTCCTGCCGGGCGGCCCCGGCGGCGTGCGCGACTCGCTCGACGGCGACAACATGTTCCTGGGCTACAGCGACACGCGCAGCTTCGCCGCGTTCGGTGAGGTCGAATACGATATTCTCGACAATCTGACCCTCTCGGTCGGCGGCCGTTACACGCGTGATGAAAAAGAACTCGACACCGCAGCTGTTATCTTCAGCTACGGCCCGGCGGGCGACATTCTTTCACCGGCTCCGCTGCAATCGGCCTACGACATCAGCGTCGGTGACGAATGGTCCGAGTTCACGCCGCGCGTCGCCCTCGAATGGCGCGCCAGCGACAACATTCTGCTCTACGCGTCCTATGCGGCGGGCTATAAGGGCGGCGGTTGGCAGGGCGCCACAGCGAACGCGATCGCCGCGGCCACAGCCTACGATCCGGAAGCCGCCGCGACTTACGAAATCGGGTTTAAGGCCGATTGGTTCAACAATCGCCTGCGCACCAATATCGCTGTCTTCCATACGGACTTCACGGATCTTCAGGTCGAATTGCTTGACGACGTGAACCTGACCCTCGTCGTCGCCAACGCGGCTGACGCGGTGATCGAAGGCCTCGAGTTCGAAGTGCGCGGCATGCCGACGGACTGGCTGACTGTGTTTGCGTCCGGCTCACTGCTCAATGCGGAGTACAAAGACTATATCGATCCGCTCCGCGGCCTCGATTACAGCGGCAATCAGATTCAGCGCACGCCGGACTATCAATTCACGGTCGGCGCCGATCTCCGTCACGGCCTGACGGATGGTCTCGATCTGATCGCCAACCTGAACTACTCGTACCAGGACCAAATGTTCTGGGGGCCGGAGAACACGAATTTTGAGGACGGCTACGGCATCCTCAATGGCCGCATCGGCATCGGCGCGGCTGATGGCCAATGGACCGTGTCGCTCTGGGGCAAGAACCTCGACGACGAGCTTTATCGCACCAGCATTATTCCGTTCGCGGGCGATGAAGTCTCGGTCTTCGGCGCGCCGCGCACCTATGGCGTGCGGGTCAGCGGCAGGTTCTAAGCGTAAGGGCCCGCGGGCTTCCTCCCCGACCCGCGGGCTCTTGACTTGCTTCGCGCCCCCCAGGAGGGTCCGGCGTTGAATCAACAGCGCTCAGAGCCCATGGCGTCCAGCAAAAAAGCCCTCAAGCCCAAGCCTGCGGGGAAACCCGCGGCGCCGAGGCGATCGGCTCCGAAGCGTCCGTCCTCGCAATTGGTGGAAGCCGATTCCGCGGCGCGTGCGCTCAACATCTTGGGCGATCGCTGGACCCTCATGATCATCGCGCTGGCGTTTACACGCGTGCGCCGCTTCGAAGATTTCCAGGGCCGCATCAATATCGCCCGCAGCCTTCTGACCGACCGCCTGCGCCGACTTGAAGAGGTCGGCGTCTTTCGTCGCGAACGCTATTGCGAACACCCACCGCGCGACGAATATCGCCTTACGGAAATGGGCAACGACCTCTTTGGCGCCGCGCTCATGATCATCCGCTGGGAAAAGCGCTGGTTCTACGACCGCCGCATCCCGGCGCACCGGATCAAGCATTCCTGCGGCAAGGCGTTCACGCCAGAGAGCCGCTGTAAGCACTGCAATGAACTCATCTATGCGCGCGACAGCTTCGCCGTTCCCGGCCCTGGCGCTGGCGAAGACCCAGCGCAAAAGCCCCGCGCCCATCGTCGTTCAATTGTCGAAGGCTTAGCCGCAAGCGACGCAATGATGGAACGTTCGACAGAAGTTTTAGGCGATCGTTGGACCTCGCACGTCATCGCATCCGCCTTTCTCGGTCGCAAACGGTTCACCGAGTTTCAACAGGCGCTGGGTGTGGCGCCGAATATTCTGGCGGATCGGCTCAACCGCCTGGTTGAGCTCGGCATCCTCAGCCAGCGCTTGTATCAGGAGAAGCCGGCGCGCTGGGAGTATCGGCTGACTCAGGAAGGGCTAGACCTTTTCCCGCTCGTGTTGGAGCTTGTCCGCTGGGGAGACCGTTGGCTGGCGGGCAAGAAGGGCCCGCCCAAGATCATCAAACACCGCCTTTGCGGACACGTCCTCGAAGCGCGCTTTACCTGCGATCAGTGCGGCCAGCCGGTGACGCGACGTGATACCCACCTGTAGCCAAAAGTCACTTGTATAACGAGACTAACACCACTACCCTGACCTCAGTTCATTTCGAGGACACGTGCGATGAAGCTCGAACGCCTGCCGCCGATTAAATCGTCCCTTCGCCCCACCAATCATCCATACCTCACGGGGGCCTGGACGCCCCAACATGAGGAAGTGAACGCGTGGGAATTGGAGGTCATCGAGGGCGCCATTCCAGCTGACATCGACGGCGTCTACATCCGAAATACCGAAAACCAAGTGCACCAGCCGCTCGGGCGTCACCACCCGTTCGACGGCGATTCCATGCTGCATCAGATCAGCTTCCAGGGCGGCGCCGCCTCTTATCGCAATCGCTTCGTGCGCACGCGCTGCTTTATCGCCGAACAGATTGCCGGTGAATCGCTCTGGGGTGGCCTCGCCGATCCCTGGGGCACTTCGAAGCGCCCCGGTTTTGGCGCGCATGGTGGGCTGAAGGACAATGCGAGCACCGATGTTGTCGTGCACGCAGGCAAGATCCTCTCGACCTTCTACCAATGCGGCGAAGCTTATGCGCTCGACCCCGAAACACTCGAGCAGCACGGCGTTGCGCCCTGGGCGCCGCTAGATGGCGTTTCCGCGCACACGAAAGTTGATGAGCGCACTGGCGAGCTGCTGTTCTTCAATTACTCAACGCATGCGCCCTACATGCATTACGGCGTCGTCGACCGGACCGGAAAGCTCACAAACTATACGCCGATCCCGTTGCCAGGCCCGCGTCTGCCGCACGATATGTCGTTCTCCGAAAATTATTCGATCTTGAACGACCTGCCCGTGTTCTGGGATCGCGCCTTGTTGGAGCGCAATATCCACGCCGTTCGCTTGCACAAAGACCTGCCCTCGCGCTTCGCCATCCTGCCGCGTCATGGCAAGGCCGAGGATGTGCGCTGGTTTGAAGCGGAGCCAACCTACGTCCTGCACTTTCTCAACGCCTACGAGGAAGGCGACGAAATCATCATGGACGGATACTTCCAGGAAAATCCGACGCCGAAGCCGCTTCCGGGCGCCCCCGAAGGCTATGAACACATGATGGCGTTTCTCGACGAGGCGAGCTTCCGCCCGAAGCTGCATCGTTGGCGTTTCAATCTGAAGACCGGCAAAACAAGAGAGGAGCGTCTCGACGACCGTATCCTCGAATTCGGCATGTTCAATCAGCGCTTCGCCGGTCGCAAATATCGCTACGCCTATTCCACAACATCAAAGCCAGGCTGGTTCCTGTTCAACGGTTTCGTGAAGCACGACCTAGAAACCGGCAAGTCGCAGCAATTGACACTGCCGGAGGGTCGTTACGCGAGCGAGTCCCCGTTCGCGCCGCGCGTCAACGCCAAGGACGAGGACGACGGCTATCTCGTGAGCTTCATCATCGATGAAAATGCCGGCACGTCCGAGTGCATTTTGATCGACTGCAAGCGCTTCGAAGATGGCCCCGTCGTCCGCATCGCGCTGCCGCACAAGATCAGCAGCGGCACACATTCGTGCTGGGCGGACCGCGCCTTCATACGCAACGGCGTGATCGGCGCCTAAGCGCCGATCCTCGCCAACACCTGTGCGCGCAACTCGCTGCGCACCACTTTGTTCATTGCGTTGCGTGGCAGAGCATCCACCACTTGGACGCTTTCCGGAAGCTTGAACACCGCGAGCCCCTGCGCGCGCAGCCAATCAGTGAGTTCCGCCAAGCTGGGGGCTTGGCCCGTCGCCGGCACAATCGCCGCGCACACGCGCTCGCCGAGCACGTCATCCGGCACGCCGACCACGGCCGCTTCCTTGAGCGCAGGATGGCCGGAGAGCAGATCGTCCAACTCAGCGGGTGAAATGTTTACGCCGCCACGGACAATGATGTCCTTGCAGCGTCCCACAAAGCGATAGAAGCGCGGGATCGGGCCCTCGCCGGCGATCTCAAACAAATCACCCGTCTTATAATAGCCTTGCGCGTCAAACGCTTTGGCCGTGAGTTCCGGCGTCTCATAATAGCCATCGAACGTCGCCGCGCCCTGGAAACGCAGTTCGCCGGGGACGCCGACTTCGTTGATCTCTTCCTCGGTATCAGGGTTCACCAGGCGCGTTTGGATCATGGATGCGGTATCGCCGGGCCAGTCAATGCCCGCCACGCCCATGCGCGGAAAATAGCGCGCGCGCTCATTGTGGTCAGCCACGTGCAATGGGCCGCTGAACAACGACGCGCCCTCGTTCGAGCCGTAGATGTTGCAGACTTCAATGCCATAGCGCTGCGCGTAGCCCTCGATCATCCATGGCGCCAGCGGCGCTGAGCCAGAGCCGATCGCGCGCAACGAACTGAGATCGACACCTTCCACGAGCGTAGGCGTCTTCAGGATCGCGTTCAGAATGGCAGGCGCGGCGATCGTGTAATTCACACGCTCAGCTGCGATCTGTTGCAAATAGACTTTGAGATCAAACGGGTGATGCAGCACCAGCACGCCGCGCCGCCACAGCCAAGGCGTTACGAGACCGAAGGAGCCAATGTTCACCAGCGGGAACGGATTGAGCAGCGTCTCGCCCTCGCGCAAATCGGCCGCTTCAGAGACCATGCGCGCGTTGACAATCCACAGATTGTGATCGCGCGGCACGCCCTTTGGGCGCGCCTCAGTGCCGGAGGTCCAGAAAATCGTGAACACTTCGTCGGGCGCAACCGGATTGGCCGCCGCATAGGCAGCGGCGACGTTCGGATCGGCCGCAGCGATGGCTTGATCGAAATCCACCGCGCCCTCAGGCGCGCCGCCGCCCGCAATGAGAACTTTGAAGTTCCGCCCCTGGCGCAATTTCAGCACCATGGCCCCGTGATCGTGACCGGCGAACTTTGCGAGAGTCACAACAGCCTTGGGTTTCACCTTGTCGAGCACATAGCTCAGTTCGTGCTCACGATAGGCGGTGACGACTGGGCTTATGATCACGCCTATGCGCGCGCAAGCCAGAGCAAGAATGACGGTGTCGACGAAATTGGGCGTTTGATATGTGAGCACATCCCCCTTCACGAGCCCTTCCGCCAACAGCGCAGCCGCGACGCGATCGACTTCATCACCGACCTCCCTCCAGCTCAGCCGGCGCGGCTGCTTGCCATCGAGAGCAGCACGGTTCAGCGGATCGATCAGCGCCGGCTTGTCGCCGAGCTCAGCGCGATTGCGCTGTACGAGGTGATCAAGTGTGAGCGAACCCCACCAGCCTTTGGCTGTGTATTCCTCAACGCGCGCCTTCGGCGTTATGATCATGACCTCTTCTCTCCCACTTCTTTTTCTTGCATAACGAGACTAACTAGCGCGCGCCGCAACGGCAAGCATTTCAAGGATCGCGATGTACAAGGTCATCCAATGGGCGACGGGTTCCATGGGTCGCACATCGCTTCGGCGCATCATCGACCACCCCGACCTCGAACTCGTCGGCGTCTATGTCTACAGCGAGAAGAAGGCGGGCATGGACGCGGGCCAGCTCGCAAAGCGCCCTGACACCGGCGTGCGGGCCACGTCGAACATCGAAGAAATCCTCGCGCTCGATGCTGATGTCGTGATCCACACGCCGCGTATCACGCTGCCTTATGAAAAGCTGAACGCAGACGTCGAACGCCTGTTGGCGTCCGGCAAGAACGTCATCTCCACTGCGGGTTTTCACTTTCCGGACGCGCACGGCGACGGCTATGCCGCGCCGCTGCGCGAGGCATGTCTGCGCGGCAACAGCACGCTCGCGGGTCTCGGCGTCAACCCTGGAGGCTTCATTGAGCGCGTCGTCATGGCCGCAACCGGCTTCTGCGCGCAGCTCGATCACATCGATGTGCGCGAAATGGTCGACGCCTCGGCGATGACCTCGCCGGAATTCGTGTTCGGGATGATGGGTTTCGGCAAGGACCCCGCGCAAGAGGACATCACCAAAGGGCCGCTCGCGGCGCTCTATACCAATCTGTTCGGCGAAATCTTCGCCTTTGTCGGCCATGCCATCAGCGCCAAGATGGTTTCATTCGAGCCGTTGCACGAACTCACGCTTGCGCCAAACGATCTCGCGATCGGCGCTGGCGTGGTGAAGAAGGGTACGGTCGCGGCCACCCTCTGGCGTTGGACCGCCGCTTATGACAATGGCGCGCGCTTCACGCTCTCGATCCTGTGGACGTCGTCGCCGTCCTTGCATGGCGGCGAAACCGGCGGGCATTGGTTGGTCGATATCACGGGCCGGCCAAACATCCGCATGACGCTGGATATTCACGAAGGCGATCCGAGCGCGCCGCCGTCGCGCGCGCTTACGGACGCGACGATGGCTGCGGCTCTGCGCGGGATCCCCGACGTCTGCGCGGCTGCCCCGGGCTTTTTCAGTTATGCGGCGCCAGGCGCCTATCGCGCCCGCCTCTAAGCCTTCTTCGGAAACCAGGGCACGAAACCTGAGGTGCGCGCGACATAGGCGGCATAGTCGGGCTTCTGGCGGCGCATGCGGTTCTCCATCGTCGGCGCGCCCGACCATTTCGCGAGCGTCCATGTCAGGAATGCGGGGCCGACGAACGACCACAGACCCGTCTGCGTTTCCGCCGCGATCAGATAGAGCCCCCACCAGGTCAGCGCCTCGCCGAAATAGTTCGGATGACGCGAATATCTCCAGAGCCCCGCCTGCATCACTTTCCCTTCATTGCCTGGCGTCTTGCGGAACCGCGTGAGCTGCCAATCGGCGATGCATTCGAAGATGATGCCGAACACGGCGATACCGGCGCCGACCCAAGCCAGCGCGCCCAGTGCGGCAGGCTCCGCATCGATCTGACCAAGTTGCACAGGTAGGGAGACGAGATATTGTAGCGGCGCCTGCGTGAGGATGACGGCTATGAGGCTTGAGGTGGCGAAGCCCCAATTCCTGTCCTTCTTCAGGCGCTCGAACATCTTCTGGTAGCGACGATCCGGCCCATGATCGAGCATGCGCCAATACATATAGCCCGCGAGACGAAGGCCCCACACGGCGCAGATTCCGAGCAGCAACAGATTGCGATCGCTAAAGCCAGTCTGGAGCGTTGTCGAAACCGCGAGGATGACCATGCCGAGCGCCCAATAGGCGTCCACGATCGTGGCGTCCTTTCGGAAGATCGTAATCACCCAGAGCACGAGAAAGCCGACGCACAACACGCCAAGATTCACCAGAAGAACTGAAACCCAATCCATCATGCGCTCCCCTCAACGCCCCGTCGTGACTTGATCGGCGAAGAGCATCTTCGCCATCGCGCGCTCCAAACCCTTTGGATCGCGCGCCAGGTCCGCACGTGTCTCGACCGCCATTCGGTCCGTGTCGATCTCATCGATCTTACGCTTGATCGCCCGCAGGCCCACCTTCGCGATGTCTTCTGGGCGTTCCTTCTGGCCCACGACATGCGCGGCCATGCGGGTATCGACCGATCCCACAATGAGTGCGCTTACATGCGTCCCCTGCGGCGCCAGTTCAGCGCGAATGCAGGTCGACGCCGCGCGTGCGGCAAATTTTGAAGGACTGTAGCCGCCCATCGCCGGCACCGCGACGAGACCGCCCGCCGAAAGCACATTGACGATTGCGCCGCCGCCATTGGCCTTCAGCGCGGGCGCAAAGGCGCGGCACATGCCGAGGAGACCGAAATAGTTCACCTCCATCTCCTCGCGCGCCGTGCTCATATCTTCAGCCGCCATAAGCCGCTTGTTGAGAAATGCCCCAGCGTTGTTGACGACGATGGACACGTCCTTGCACTGCGCAGCGGCCGCCTCGATCTGATCGGGCTTGGATACGTCCAGTTGGACGGCAACCACATGGTCAGGCGCCTCGGCAACCAGATGCGCCGCGCTCCCCGGGTCGCGCGCGCCGACATAAACCCGCTTGGCGCCCGCGGCGACAAACGCCCGCACGAATGCTTCGCCGATGCCGCGATTGCCGCCTGTGACGATGACGACTGAACCTTCAATATCCATTGCTTATCCCTCCGCGTAGAGCGGGTCGTTGGGCTTCTTGCCGCCACGCACGAGCGCGGAAATGTCCGGCGCCATGAGGCCGCGGCCCCAAGACTCGGCGAACGGCATTTCATGATTCCATTCCCAGACAAGCGTGCGCTTGGCGATGCGCCAGACGTCGTCGCGGCGCTCGAAGCGATCGATCGCGCGCGCGAGTGTCAGTGTGTCGAACTTCTCGCCGTCCTTCTTCATGCGCGCGTACGCAAGAATGTAGTGCTCAGCCTTGGCGCTATCGCCGTTCAGTTCGATCAGGATGTTGGTCGAGAGATGGTTCATGACGCCGCCCTTGGGCAGCATCTTGGCCATGATCGCCACGTATTCCTTGGCTGGCCCGTTGAAAACGCCGCCATGATCTTCCCAGGCGTCGTCGTGGTAGCACGTTGCAAGCAATTCGATGTCGGCGCGGTCGGCGGCGCGCAGGTAAAGATTGATCACTTCGGTGATCGCCTGCTTGTCCAGCAACGCCTGAATTTCCGGAGCGTGTTTGCTCATGTTCCACCTTCGATGATGAGAATGCCGTTGTCCGGCGCGTCCGCGTAGAGCCGCTCCACCTCCGCCTTGCGGCGATCGATCACAGCACGGCGATTGATCGTGCCTTTATCCGACATTTCGTGTGCATTCGGATCGGCGGGCGTGGCAAGCAACAGCGCGCGATGGACGCGCGAACCGCCATGTTGTGTGGCGTTGAACGCCTTCAGCGCCTCACGGATGTTCTCGGCGCTGACGCCCGGCTTGGCCCAGGTCATAATCGTCAGATACGGACGGTTCTCGTCGCAGAGCACCACGTCCGTGACGAAGCTGGAGAGGTCGCGAACCAGAGCCTCGCGCAACGCCCCGCCATAGACCCATGTACCGCTCGAAAGCTTGAACTCCTCCGCCGCACGCCCCGCGAACGCCAAGCCGCGCGTGGGCTCGTTTGGATCGTGGAAGATCGCTAGATCACCGGTGCGATAGAAGCCCTCCTCGTCGAAGGCTTCCGCCGTCTTCTCCGGCTCATCGAGATAGCCTGCGGTGACGTTCGGGCCGCGCGCGCGCAATTCATAACGTTCGCCGCTCGGGACCAGCTTCACCTCAGCGCCGGGCGTCGGCAGTCCAAGGCCCACATCATCGCTCTCGAAATGAATGACCATGAATGCGGAGACTGTCTCGGTCGAACCATAGCCGCTCGTCAGCATGATGCGATGGCCCGTTTCGGCGACGGCGCACGCCTGCAGGCGATCATAGATCGGTTGCGAAAGCCCCGCGCCGCCATAGAGCATCAGGCGCATGCGCGAGAAGAACGTCTTGCGCAGCACCGGATCCTGCTCAAGCGCGTTGACCAGCATGGCGTAGCCGAGCGGCACGTTATTGTAATAGCCGACGCTGATCTCACGCAGATTGCGGATACTCTCGTCGAACAACCCCGGCGCCGGTTTGCCGTCATCCACATACACCGTGCCGCCCTCAAGCAGCGTCGTCCGCATAACAAAGGCGCCTGCGGCGTGATGCCATGGCAGCCAATCCAGCATGACATCATGCCAACCGGCGCTCTCGCCGATCGTCTGCTGGCATTGCGCGCTGTTGGCGGCAAGATTGTCGAAGGTGATCGTCACCAATTTCGGTAAGCCGGTCGAACCGGACGTCAGCATGTAGGCGGCGACATCGTCCGGCGTCCGGGACGCGATCGCCGCGGCGACGGCATCTGTCGCGGGTGTGGATGTCAGTTCCTCCAGCGAGGTCGCGACGCCCGTGACAGGCGCCTCTGTGACCAGGAGCGCATCGCCGATATCGATCTCTCGAAATGCAGCAAGTGCGCGCTCGCTCTCCGCGAAGATGACAGCGGGTTTCGCCTTCGCGACAACGTGCTTCAGGCGTCCGTAATCGCCGCCCAGCGCGGCGTATGTCGTACTCACCGGACACACCGGCATGCCGGCGGACCAGCCGGCGAACGTCATCACCGTGAAATTTGGCCCGTTATCGGCCAGGATGAGCAACGAGCGGCCCTTCGGCGCGTTGTTCAGCAGCCATTGCGCCGCGCCATCCATGCGGCGCTTCATGTCCGCGTATGAGGTGAACACCCAGTCGCCGCCGCCGCGCGGACGCTTGGCCATCGCGGGCTTGTCGCCCTTCGAGGCAGCTGTGCGCGCGAACACCGCCGGCAGATTGGCGTCGTAAGCGCGCAGCGGAATGCGTGACCGCATCACGATCACGCCGTCCGCGCGCCGCTCGACATCGAGATCAACCGGCAGCAGACGGGCCTCGCGGATGGGTGCGCGCACCGCTGACGCGGCCGTCGCGACCGCCATCAGCCCGCCCTCTTCACAACCGGGCGATTGAGCATCGCTTCAACCAGAGGCGACACGACTTTCTGCTCGCGCTGACTGGTTTGCACATAAGCGTTGAAATACTCGCGCCATTTCAGAATGCGGCCGTCCTTGAACTCCAACACGCCCGCATAGGGGACGGCGACGCGCACCCCGTCCTTCCCGATGAATTCGTCGACGCCTTCCATCCAGAGCGTGTCGCCGACTTCAGCGTAGTCGAACAAGCGCCAAGAATTCGATTCCAGCTTGGAGGCCATTTTTTCCAAAGCGGCGCGCATCGCTGGCTTGCCGTCGATCGTTGGCATCATGCCGCCGGAATTGTTCCAGACGAAATCGTCATGCAGGTGCGCCATCACGCCGTCGACATCGAGGCGATGCCACGCCTCCATAATGGTGTGGAGCGTATCCATGTGGCTCATGCCGGTCTCTCCCTTCGACTGGCGCGTTGGCCGCGCCGCTTTTGTTAGTCTTGTTATACAAGTTACCAGGGCGCACTCGCGCGTCAACACGAGTGCGCCGCCGGACTCAGGTTCCGATCAGTAAACTTACCGTCGTTGTGGTCGAGCCGCCGATGTTCAGCGTCTGCACATTGCGGGCGCCCTCGACTTGGCAATCGCCCGCGCGCGCCGTCACCTGCTTGTAGGCGTCGAGCGCCATGCGCACGCCGGTGGCGCCGACCGGGTGGCCCAGACCAATCAGCCCACCCGACGGATTGATCGGCAAGCGCCCGCCCATCGCGATCGAACCATCTTCAATCGCCTTCCACGCTTCCCCCGGCGCGGTAAGACCCAGGTGCTCGATCGCCATATATTCCGTCGTCGTGAAGCAATCGTGCGTCTCGACCGCATCAATCTGCGCGATATCCTTGATGCCTGCACGCTCGCGCGCATCGAGGATGGCGCGGCGCACCTGTGGAAACACGTACGGCTGCCCCTCGCTGGCGCGTACTTTGCGTTCATATGAAATGCTGGCTGAGCGATGTCCCCAACCCTTGATGCGCGGCAGCGACTCCAATGCGATGCCGCGGCTGCGCGCATATTCTTCTGCACGGCGCGGCGAGGCGAGGAAGAGCACGGCGGCGCCGTCCGTCACTTGCCCACAATCTTGCTTGCGCATCATGCCTTCGACGACCGGATTGGCTTCATCGTCGGCGGTGAAGCTGGCGTCCGTGAATTTCCAGCTGCGTGTTTGCGCGTTCGGATTGCGCTTGGCGTTGCTGAAATTGATCTCGGCAATACGCATCAGGTGCTCGTATTTCAGCCCCCAACGGCGTTGATACTCGTGACCAAGTTCGGAGAACGCACGCGGCCACAGATAGGTCGCATCCTGGAATTCATGGCCCGCCCACGCCGCCGTGCCCAGGTTCTGAGCCGCGATATTGCCGGGCACGTTGCGCATCTGCTCAAGCCCGACCACGCAGGCCAGATCATACCGGCCCGCTTCAATGTCAGCGGCCGCGGCAAGGATCGCGAGACTGCCCGAAGCGCACGCCCCTTCATGGCGAGAGGTGGGCATGCCTTCAAAATCGGGATGCACGAGGCCGAAGAAGCCGCCCAGCAGGCCTTGGCCCGCGAACAATTCCGCGACGAAATTCCCGACGTGACCGCACTCGACATCCTTCGGCTCAAGCCCGGTTGCTTCGAGTCCAGCGCCAACGCACTGCGCAAACGCGTCGGCGATCTCCATGCCCTCGCGCGCCCAATTGGCCGAAAAATCGCTTTGCCACCCGCCTAGAATATAGACCATGACGCTTCCTCTCCGCCGGCCATAGGGACACAGTCCGTCTCGTAATGCAAGAGACTGGAATAAGCCGCACGCGCAGGCACGCCCGGCGCGGGAGGCGCCGGCCTAAGCCGCCAATATCAGATAGGAGCGATGGTGGGTGATACAGGATTCGAACCTGTGACCCGCTGATTAAGAGTCAGCTGCTCTACCAACTGAGCTAATCACCCGGAATCGCGAAGGCACCGGGAATAAGCAGATTGGCGGGCTTCGTCCAGTGCGGCTTTGTCGCCTTGTGCGGAAAGCGAGCCCAGGCGAGCCTTGCCCCGGCGGGAGGAACGCGCATGAATGATTTTGCCTGGGCTCTAGCCGGTTTCGTCCTCATCCATGTCGGCATTTCCGCCACCGGGCTCCGCGCGCGCCTCGTGGCGGCGATCGGCGAATGGCCCTATCGTGGCCTCTTCTCCCTGGCTTCGTTGGCCCTGCTCGCTTGGCTGGTCGTGGGCTACCAGACAATGCGGGACGATCCCTTTGATCCGCTGAACGAAATGCTCTGGCTGCCGCCCGATTGGCTGCGCTGGCCCGGCTATGCCCTCTCCTTTCTCGGCGTCGCGCTCGCCGTCACCGGCGTGCTCTCGCCCGGCCCCACCTATGCTGGCTTTGAAAGTCGGTCCTTGGCGCAGCCTGAGCCCGCGCGGGGCGTGCTCCGCGTCACCCGCCACCCCTTCCTCTGGGGCGCGGCGGTCTGGGGCGCGGGCCACCTGCTGATCAATGGCGAGCGCTTCGCCATTATGCTGTTTGGCGGGCTGGCGCTGATGGCCATTTTCGGCGCCCGCTCGATCGACCGCAAAGGCCGCGCCCGCGACGCCGACGCTTGGGACCGCTTTGCCGACGTCACCTCCAACGCCCCCTTCGCCGCCATTGCCCAAGGCCGCAACAAGCTCGCGCTGGGCGAGATCGGCTGGCGTGGGCTTGTTGGCGTGGCGGTGTCGCTGGCCATTATGCTCACGCACGGCCAGCTGCTGCGCGCCCTCGCAAACTAGCGCGCTTCCGCCTGCCGCGCGGCGATGTAGCGGCGCATGTGCTCCTCCAACGCCGAGAGCGGCACCGAGCCTAGCGCCAGGATTTCGTCGTGGAACGGGCGCGGATCAAAGCGCGCCCCGAGCGCTGCTTCCGCTTCAGCACGCAAGCGCCGGATCGTGAGTTCACCCAGCTTGTAGGCGAGCGCTTGCCCCGGCCAGGAAATGTAGCGATCGACTTCCGTCTCCACTTCATGCCGCGAGAGCGCAGTGTGGCTGGCGAGGTACTCGATCGCTTGATCGCGCGACCATCCGTATTGGTGAATACCCGTATCGATCACGAGCCGCGCCGCGCGCCACATCTCATAACTCAAGCGGCCGAAATTCTCGTACGGCGTGCGATAGATGCCGAGTTCGATGCCGAGATACTCCGAATAGAGACCCCAGCCCTCGCCATAGCCTGAGAAATAAGTATAGCGCCGGAATGCCGGCATCGCGTCGCGCTCTTCGGCCAGCGCCGCCTGCATGGAATGGCCCGGCGCGCACTCATGCAGCGTCAAGGCCGGAATATTATAGAGGGGCCGGCTGGGCAGATTGTAGGTGTTCATCATGCACGAGCGTAGGCCGCCGCGACCGGCTGTATAGAACGGCGCGATCGTATCCGGCACGGGTACGATTCCAAAGCGCCGACGCGGCAGCAGACCAATGACATCTCCAATTCGCTCATCCGTGCGCTTCGCCACCCAGGCCGACGTCATCATGAGTTCATCCGGCGTGCGCGCGTAGAATTGCGGGTCAGTGCGCAGGAAGGTGATGAAATCCTGCAGCGAGCCCGTAAATCCCGCTTCGCGCATCACCGCCTGCATCTCCGCTTCGATCCGCGCCACCTCGCGCAGACCCAGCTGATGCACCTCTTCCGCACTCATATCGAGCGTCGTGTATTCGCGGATTTGCGCCGCGTAATATGCCGCCCCGTCCGGCATTTCACGGGCGCCGATCGTGGTCCGGGCGCGGGGCAAATAGGAGTCGCGGTAGAAGCGCAGCAGATTCTGGTAGGCCGGGATCACAGCGCTTTGAATGACGCCGCGCGCTTCGCGCCGCAGCTCTTCTTGCTCGGCGGAAGGAATGGTCGCGGGCATCGTCGTGAACGGCGCATAGAACGGATTGCGCTCGATATTGGCTTCGGTAAACGACGCAATCGATTGATCACGCCCCTCCAGCGTCACGCGCGGGACGCTGAACCCCCGCGCTAACCCCGCGCGCATATTGGCGATCTGCTCGCGAAAATACCGCGGCGTATCGCGCATGCGCCCGATATAGCGCCGATAGGCCGCTGCATCGCGTAGCTGCTGCCGCTCAGCCAGATACGACCAAAAAGAGGAATCGCTATTGAACGGCATCTCCCATTCACGAAAGCGCGCGTCGGCAATCGCGATTTCAAGGTTGGTACGAAACACGGCGGCGTTCACGCGCTCGCCCTCGGACAATTGCTCGACCGGAATGGCGTCAAGCGCGGCGAGCGTTTCCCGCCAATGCGCCGTGCGCCGCGCCTGTGCGGCCGGAGCTACGCTCGGCAGGCGATCACCGTCCGTGATGCCGCCTTCGCCGTCATCGATTTGCGCGAACTCGCGCATGCTCCAGGCCCAGTCGGCCTCATACAACGCGCGTAGCTGCGGATCGGCCGCGCCGGGGATGTCCTGCGCCTGCGCCATTGACGCGAACGCCATCGCCGCCGCGCACATCACAGTTCGAAACATCATCGCGCCCACCCGCAAAGTCCGTTCGAACTCTGCATATGCGCGCGCGCGGCTCAAGCCCCGTTCTGCGGACGGCTCGCCAGCGCCTCACGCAATTTGGTCGCCAGTTCACGGCGTCGGTAGGGCTTCCGCAGCAAATGGGTGCCAAGCGCCAATCCGCCATCCTCGGACATGACGATATCTGGATTGCCGGTGGTGTAGAGCACCGGCAATCCAGGCATTAGCTTACGCGCTGCATCAGCCAATTGCCGCCCATTTACGCCGCCCGGCATCACCACATCGGTGAACAAGAGATCAAAGGGCTCGCCAGCGCGCAGCACCGCGATCGCTTCCATCGCATTTCGCGCGGTGACCACGCGATAGCCTAGCTCCGTCAACTCGCTGGAAACCTGAACGCGGACGAGATCGTCGTCTTCGACCAGGAGAATGCGCTCGTCGCCCGACAACGCCTCTGCGACCGGCGCGACACCCTCTCGCGCAACCGCCGCATGCGCACGCGGCAGATAAAGTTTGACTTTCGTCCCCTCGCCAAGCGCTGTCTCGATGTCGATGCGCCCTTTGGATTGCGTCACGAAGCCATAAACCATCGAGAGCCCGAGGCCGGATCCCTTGCCCACGTCCTTCGTCGTGAAGAACGGTTCAAACACGCGTGCGCGCGTGGCCTCGTCCATCCCTGCGCCAGTGTCGCCCACGCTGACGAGCACACAATCGCCGACTTCTGGATCGTCGGCGACATTACTCATTTCGATCTGCAACACGCCGCCGTCGGCCATGGCGTCGCGCGCGTTGATGCACAGGTTTAGGATCGCGGTTTCGAGCTGAAGCTTGTCGATCAGCGCGTGCCATAGTCCCGCCGCCGGTGCGATGCGCACCTCGATCTGCTCGCCAATCGCGCGCCTCAGCAGCCCCTCCATGCCACGCACCAGAGCCGCGACATCGGTGGGCTTCGGCTCCAACGCCTGACGTCGCGAGAATGCGAGTAAGCGGCTCGTGAGCTCCGCGCCGCGCTCGGCCGCCACACGCGTCATCTCCGCGAGCATGTGCAAATGCTCCTGACCGACCAAGCGCGTTTCGAGCAATTCCGCGTTCGACAGGATCACAGTCAGCAGATTGTTGAAATCGTGCGCGACACCGCCCGTAAGCTGCCCTACCGCCTCCAGGCGCTGCGACTGGCGCAATTGCGCTTCGAGCTCGCGCTGCTCGGTGACATCGAGCATGGACCCCACCATGCGAACGGCTCTGCCCTTGTCGTCGCGAATGACAAAGCCGCGATCGGTGACTTGCGCCGCCGATCCGTCCGCACGCAGGAAACGGTACTCCTCCGTCCAGACATCGCCCGCCCCATCAATAACGGCGTGAATGCCGCCAACAACGCGCTCCGCGTCATCCGGATGTATGTGCTGCACCCAGCTTTCGCCGATCTGTGGCGTGTTGTCATAGGCGTAGCCAAAGCGGGTGCGCATGCCGTCGCCCCACCAAATCGTGTCGTCGACGAGGTTCCAGTCCCAGACAACGTCCGCAGTCGCCTGCGCAATGATGCGGAAGCGCTCATTGGATTCACGCAGCGCCTGCTCGCTCCGTTTGCGTTCGCTGATGTCCCGCGAGACGATCACCACATGGGTGGCTTGGCCGCTGGGGGCGCGGAAGGGAACCAGCTGCATGTCGATCCAGATTGGACGACCATCCTTGGCGTAGTAGATCATCTCGCCGCGCGCCGCGCGGCCCGCGCGCAACTCGTCGCGCATGCCCTCAACGACCGACACATCCGTCAGCGGCCCGCGCATGAATTCCGGTGATCGGCCTTGGGCTTCCGCCGCTGAGTAACCAGTCACGCGCTCGAAGGCGGCATTTACAAACACAATACCAGGCGTCGGCGATTCCGGCGTCGCCGCTTCAGTGATCAGCACGATGTCGTCCAATTGCGCCACCGCCGCCTGCAGCAGCAGCGCCCGCTCCTGTGTGGCGTGCGTGCGCGTGATGTCGCGTACATACAAAGCCAGTCCGCCACTCTCGGTGCGGAAGGCGCGCACTTCAAGCCGCGCATTGAGCGGGGGGTAATCCAGTTCGAATGTAGTGGAGCCGCCCTCGCGCAGTACGCGGCGATACTCGATATCGGCGACGGTGCCCACGCCCTCGGGAAACTCTTCCCACATGTTCTTGCCGAGCAGCGCCTCGCGTGGGCGCTGCAATTGCCGCTCGGCCTGCTCGTTCACATAAAGGAAGCGCCAATCGCGATCGAGCAGCACGAAGCCGTCAGGCATGCCTTCAAGGCTTGCGCGTAAATGCTTGGCCAGCGCGTCATCGGCGGGCGCGCGCTCGGGTTCGGCCATGTCCTCCTGCCCCGTTGCCATATATCGGCGGTACGGCGTTCGCTGTGGAAGTCAAGCGTGACGGCGGCCACAGCCCTGCGCGCCTACGACTTCCGCGAGCACCGCGCACGTGCTTAACAGGCGCATGGGCCTTGAGATCAGACTCCTGGGCGAACTGGAACTTCGCCGCGACGGCGCGCTTGTTCCGTTGCCGGCGTCGAAGAAGACCCGCGCGCTCCTGGCCTTTCTCGCTTTGCAGCGGGCGCCCCAGCGGCGCGACGCGTTGTGCGACCTGCTCTGGGAAGTGCCCGACGATCCGCGCGCGGCCCTGCGTTGGTCCCTCACCAAGCTCCGCCCGCTTCTCAACGATGAAACCGGGGAGCGGCTCCTAGCCGACCGGGAGCGCGTCAGCTTTGAACCGGCTGGCTGTGAGGTGGATTTCATTCGCGTCCGAGCGGCGTGCGCGGGCGAGCTGGACGCCCTTTCCGCGCACCAGCTTCGCGAATTGGCGGCGCTTTTCCGTGGTCCGTTCATCGCCGGTCTGGATCTGTCCGCGCAGCCGGCGTTCGAGACGTGGCGCCTGGGACAGCAGGAGCAGACGCGCCGGCTGCACCTTTGCGTGCTTGACGCCCTGAGCGCCAAACTCACGGACGCGCCCCTTGAAGCGGGCGCCGCACTGCGCGCCCGTCTGGATCTCGACCCGGGCGACGAGGCGGCCCACGCGCGTCTCATCGCTCATCTCGCGCAAACCGGGGCGCGCGCCGAGGCTGAACAACAATGCGAGACCAGCGCCCGCATTCTCGCC
This sequence comes from Vitreimonas sp., assembly GCF_036392335.1. Taxonomy (NCBI): domain Bacteria; kingdom Pseudomonadati; phylum Pseudomonadota; class Alphaproteobacteria; order Hyphomonadales; family Hyphomonadaceae; genus Vitreimonas; species Vitreimonas sp. The sequence goes on along the minus strand of NZ_DASVYD010000051.1, from coordinate 28,282 downwards.
GGTCTCGGCCCGTACAATGACGCCGCCCTACGCGATGCTTTGCAGACACCACGCGCGCACACGCCACCGCGCCAGCCCGCGCGGATCGCGTTGGATGCGCCCTTGCGCCAGGACGTACGATTTTGCGTGGCGCGGGACGGCGTCCGTATCGCCTACGCAACAGTGGGCGAAGGCCCGCCCTTGGTCAAAACCGCCAATTGGATGAACCATCTTGAATTCGATTGGGAAAGTCCGCTTTGGCGCTATGTTTTCCGCGAATTCGCCAGCCGCCACTTCTTCGTGCGCTACGATGCGCGCGGCAACGGCCTGTCCGACTGGACCGTATCGGACATGTCGCTGGACGCCATGGTTTCGGACCTGGAAGCCGTCGTCGACGCAACTGGGCTGAAGCGCTTTCCGCTGCTGGGCATCAGCCAAGGCTGCGCCGTCTCGATCGAATATGCCGCCCGCCATCCAGAGCGCGTCACGAAACTTGTCCTCTACGGCGGTTACGCGCGCGGTTGGCGGCTGCACGATCGCCCGGAGACTATTCCAGCCGCCGAAGCGCAGATGTTGCTCACGCGCACGGGCTGGGGACGCGACAACCCCGCCTATCGGCAGCTGTTCACTTCGCTCTTCATACCCGGCGCGACGCAAGAGCAGATGGACTGGTTCAACGAGATGCAGCGCATCTCCGCGTCGCCCGAAAACGCGGAGCGCCTGATGAGCGCCCTCGGCGATATCGATGTGCGCCACCGCCTTGCTCAGGTGCGCACGCCCACGCTTGTCATCCACTCCCGCAACGACGCGCGCGTCACCCTACCGAATGGACGCGAGCTCGCGACAGGCATACCCGGCGCGCGCTTCGTCATTCTTGACAGCCAAAACCACGTCGTTCTGGAACAAGAGCCGGCAATGGCGCGGCTCATGTCGGAAATCCGCGACTTTCTGGCGGAATAACGGCGCTTACACGCGTTTCCAACGCCAATTCCAACGATGGCCCAGGTTTGTGCGCGCCGGTCCCAACGCGCGCCGCAACGGTGCGCGCGCATTTTGAGCATCGTCAGGCCGCTTCCGGCGTCTCGGTCAAACAAGGCGGCGGAGCAGTCATTCAGAGGACAATGCCGATCACCTATCCCTCGCCTCGTCGTCTTCCCACGACGCCTTACAGGAACCTACACAAATGACGAACGCTCAAACCAAGACCGCCGCGCCGACCGTCACAAACGGTGTGAACGTGACCGCGCTCTTCGACACAATAGAAGCCGTCAAGGGCAACGCCGAGATCGCCAAGTTCAATTTCCGCGCCACGAATTCCTGGATGGGCGGCGACCGCAATCGCACCACCATGAAGGAATTTACCGGCGCGCTCAGCGAGCACCGCACCGGAGTGCAGGCGTTCATTGCAGAGAACGGCGAGCCTGAAGTGCTTCTGGGCGACGACGGCGCGCCAAATCCAGTCGAGTGGCTGCTCCACGCCCTCATTGGCTGCATGACCACGACCACCGCCTATCACGCTGCGGCGCGCAACATCACGATCGAAGCCATCGACAGTGAGATCGACGGCGACCTCGATTTGCGCGGCTTCCTCGGGCTCTCGCAGGATGTCCGCAAGGGCTATTCGGCCATTCGCGTTTCCATGCGCGTGAAAACCAAAGCCATGCCGGAGACAATCAAGGCGCTGACGCAGATGTCGCCAGTGTTTGATGTCGTCTCCAAGTCTGTGCCGGTCAGCGTCGCAATCGAGACCTACTGAGCCGGCGCCGTGCCTGGCGGCGCGCGCCCCGATGCGTCGCCAGGCGATCTTCCTCCCCAAGGATCAACCATGCTCCCCGATAGTCCCAATCGCCTTTCGTCGATGGTGCGCGCCATCGCTTACGCGCTTTCACTCACTCTGGTGACCACCGTGCATCTGACGTTGGCGGACCGCGCCGCCGCTTTCTGGGCCTGAACCATGTCACGCGCTCTGCAACTTCTTGCGCCACGCCGCTGGGGGACGTCCCATCTCGCGTCTAAATGCACGGGTGAAGGCCGCCTCGGACTCGTAACCGACGTCGAAAGCGATCTGCGCGATCGTTTGGGTCGAGTCGCGCAGCTTGTTGGCGGCCAGCTGCATGCGCCAGTTTGTGAGATAGCGCATGGGCGGCATACCAACCAAGTTGCTGAAGCGATCGGCGAAGGCCGAACGCGAGAGATTGACCTGATCGGCCAGATCGTTGGCCGTCCAGTCGCGCTGCGGATGCGTGTGCATCAGCGCCAACGCTTTGCTGACGGCCTGATCGCGCATGGCCGCCAACCAGCCCGTCTGCTCAGGGGGCAGGCTGTCCATGTAACGCCGCACAGCTTCCACGAACATCAGTTCGGAAAGCTTCGCGATCAGCGAGCCTCCGCCCGGCACGCCGTCGGCCAGTTGCTGCGCGGCGAATGCAAAGCTCTGCGCAATCCAGGCGCCGCCGGGCGTTTCGTTGGCGTTGAGCGTCAGGAGCGACGGCAATGTCTCGACCAGCAAGTTGGTGGGCGCGTCGCAACCAAGATAGCCGCACACGATGCGCGTTTCTTCGCCACCTCCGCCGTAGAGCAATTGCTCGACCCCGGCGCCGGACAGGACGATACGCGCTGCAGGCTCGGGCGTGAGCCCCACCGCGCTGCCCAGCACATGCACATCGTTATGCGGCAGCAGCACAATCTCACCAGCCCGCAACTCATGCGGCGGGCCGTCGAGCACGTTCGCCACCAGGCGCCCAGAAACGACGTAATGGAAGCTCACCACGTGCGCGGGCCGCTCCGCAAAGCCCCGTATCTCCTCAGGCTGAACCTTCCCGGCGATCGACCATGGCGCAGTGAACCGCGCGTCAAGAAAGACGCCGCCCGTCAAGCGAACCAGACGCAGCACGTCGGAGAGCGCATCCATAGCGACATTCGCCGCAACCAACGCGCGCAGGTCAAGTCCTGGCGCACCTCAAACGTAACCAACGCAACGCTCTAAACCGGAGAATTCAAATGACCTACCAATATTCCTTCAAGGATTGCCTGCAGCGCTCCGAACGCATCCAATGGCGCGTCGAAGACATAATCGGCGGTGACAAGCGCCTCGACTTCAGCCGTCCCTTCATGCCGGAAAGCTTCGCCAGGACTGCGGACTTGGACTTCCTCAGCGAGGCCGAAAAACTCACGCTCAATCACATTCGCGGCCACGCCTATCTCTCGCTGTTCGGCGTGATCGAGGAATTCATTCTGCCGTTCGTGCTCGATCACGCGCGGCCCCTCATCATCACGCCTCTGCTGGAGGGCGACAATTATAAGGCGCGCGCTTTTCTTGAGTTCGCCAACGAGGAAGCCAAGCACATCCATCTCTTCCGCTGCTTCCGCGAGGAATTTCTCCGGAATTTCGGCACGCGTTGCGACGTCATTGGGCCGCCGGATGCAATCGGTAAACACGTGCTGAGCAAGCCGGCGCTCGCGGTCTCATTACTGACGCTGCAAATTGAATGGATGACTCAGCGCCACTTCACCGACGCCATGAAGGACGACGCCAGCCTGGATCCGCAATTCAAGAGTCTCCTGCTGCACCATTGGATGGAGGAGCATCAACACGCCCAGCTTGACGCGCTCATGACGCTCTCCATCGCCGAACGCCTGAGCGCAGCCGAAATCGACGCCGGCATCGAGGCCTATCTCGAACTCGGCGCCTTCTTCGACGAAGGCGTCAAGCAACAGACGCTGCTTGACCTGGACGCCCTGCAACGCGCCACCGGCCGGACTCTAAGCGATGCGGAGCGCGCGCGCTTTCTTGCGCAGCAGCACCAGGCCAATCGCTGGACCTATCTCGGCTCCGGCATGTCGCATCCGCGGTTTTTGGAGACCTTGGGTCAAATCAGCCCGGCCCGGCGCGACCAAGTCGAAGCAGCGGCTCCGGCGTTCTCATAAAGCAAAGGCGGCGCCCGCACTGCAGGCGCCGCCTCACACTTGCCCGTGACGCCGCCGTTAGAAGCGGAATCGGATCGCTGCGTTGATGCTGTGACGTTCGATCTGGTCGCCGAACTCGCCTTCGTAGCCGAGTGAGAAGGTCGAATAGCCGTTGCTGGCGTCGATGCCGATGCCGACGATCGGACCGCCGTCGCCAAGACCTTCATCGATCAGCGTGAAGTCATCGCCGCCCGAGACGAAGCGCACGGTGCGCTCCGCCTCTTCGTCAATGGCGTTGGCGCGATAACCCACGAATACGCGCGGCGCGATGACACTTCGTGCGCCGAACGCGAAATTGCCGCTCAGCTCCATGCCGGCATCAACCCAAAGTCGCTGCGAGAAGACGCCATCGACGTCATAGTCGATCGCCGCGCCGCCGCCCTCTTCGGTATAGGATTGCTCAGACAACCCGACATAGGTGAGACCGACCTGCGGCGTCGCCACCAGCCAATTGGTCAGACGCATCGGCGCAGAGGCCCGCACAGAGGCATGGCCTTCAAACGCCCACCAATCAGCTTCCGTCTGCGCGCTGAAGTCGTCGCCGATTTCCACGAAGCGCCGCGACTGCATCTGGCCCGCGCCGAGACCGGCGATGACATCCAGGTCGATGGGTCCCCGCGCACCGCCCCAATAGGCGTTGAGCTGCCCAAACCAGGTCGAGATTTCACCTTCCGGGCGCCCAGCCTCCTCGACCTCCGACGCAAGGAAAGACGCCGACAATCCGAACAGATCTCCGCTATTGAGCGGACCGTCGATACCGACCGCCATACCGAAGCCCGTACCTTCGAATTCCTGACCATTTGACGTTGGCGGCGTGCGTGTGATGGCGTAGCCAATCTCCTGCGCCCACACCGACACTTCATCGAGCCCCTGCAGGCGCGTCAGCGACAAGCGATTACTCGTGGCGCCCTGCATTTGCTGGATCGCAGTAGTCGCCACCTCGGCCGCCGCCGAGGAATAACTCGGCATCAAATCTTCGTACGCGTCGAAGAATTGATCCTGCGTGCTCAAGTTCGCGAACGCCGCCGAGGCCTCTTCGTCCAAGCGCAGCGCCTCAATCAACGGATCGAATGCAGCAGTCTGGTTGCTTGTCAGCCCAAGCTGAGCCGCCGACTTCATGTCGTAATTGGCTTGCAGCGCGTTTGGGTTGCCCGTCGCCTCAGTAACAGTCAGGTTGTAGAGGAACGGCAATCCTTCACCCGCCAGCGGCGTATTGAGCAAGCTCGGATCCACGTTCAGCGTGGTGGCCGTCAGGAATACGTACTCGTTGTCTGCGCTGGTCTCCGGCAAGCCGTCCGGAAGAACCGGCACGAAATTGATCTCGCCGATTGTCGCCGTGCCATTGACCGTAATTGCAGTCGATTGCCCCGGCGTCTCGGAAAGCACGATCCCGAAGGTTGAACCGTCCGCGAGCGTGAACGACGTGGCGTCAGTCGCCCCGCCGGCGTGGTACAGCGCGCCGTCGATGACATTGATGTTGAGGCCGGTGCCGCCCGTATTGGTGATGCGGCCATAGAATTCCGCGCCGTTGTCGATATTGAAGGCGTCAGCGCCGCCGCCGAACGACACGTCCCCGCGGATCACGCCAGCTTCGAGATCAATCGTATCGTCGCCGCCGCCGAGCAGAATATTGCCGAGGATCTGAATATCGACGTCCTCGACATCGTTATCGGCGTCATCGTCCGTGAGATCACCCATGTCGTGCTGGTGGATAAGCACGTTCTCGGTCGAATTACGCAGATCGATCGCGATCGAAGCGCCTGTTACCGGCGGCGGATCAATGCCGTCCGTGACGTCATCGTCAGTCTGCACGACTTCCGCGATAATCGAGCCGCCGTTTTCGATCAGACTCACCGTCCCGGCAGTCGTATCGTCAAGGATTGCTGTCGCGGTCCCCGTTTCACCCTGGATCCGCGCGCGAATGGTGCCGCGGTTGATGATTTGATCGACGTCAGCGCCTTCGTCCAAGCGAAGCGCGTAGGCGTTCACCTCCTCATCCGAGATAACGGTGGCGAGAAGCACGCCGTTCACTCTGACATTCGGCGTGATCACGTTGCCGCCAATATGAAGCGCCGTCGCCTCCGCGCCGCCGTCCACAGAGGCATACGCCGTCGCCTGCACGCCGCTATCGATCGCGATGCCACCGTTCACTGTCACGGACGCGCCGGGCTCGCCCTGCAAGCGAATGGCCGTTGCGTCAATCTCATCATAGACGCCATTGGCGATAACGATGCCGCGGGTTTGCAGGCCGTAGCCTGCGCTGTTGGCGCCCAACACAAATGAGCCAGACGCGGCGTCCGCCTCCACCAAGATCGCCGGGGCGTCGCCGTAAACTGTGACGTTGGCCGTGACGTTGTCGTCGGAATCGCCGCCCGTATCGCTCTCGTCGACTCCATCTCCATCATCGTCTTCATCGTTCTCAACGCCGATGCCTTCGATGGTGACGCCGCCAAGCACATCGTCCCGAATGTGGATCGCGGCGCCGCCGCTTTCCTTGTCATCCGGGTCGAGATCGGAATCGTCCGACGTCTGGGTTGTGGTGCGGAAGCCGGTGACGACCCACGAACCATTGATGCGCACTTCGCCGTCAACTTGACCGTCGACCAGCAGGCCAACGGCGTTCTCGCCGCGCGCGGCGACTGCGCCACGGATGATCAGGTCGCCAGCAACACCGCCGGTATCGGTGATGGCGATGGCAACGGTATCGTCGCCTGTGACCGAGATCGAGCCGCTTTGCGTGATCGAACCAGTGAGCGTGCCGCCATCATCCAGCAGCGCATCAACGCGAATGCCGTAGGATTGATTGCCTTCGACAGAGATCACACCCGAATTGACGATGTCGCCGACGAAAGCCGGACCGCTCTGCAGCCAGACCCCGGTCCGTCCAACGCCAACGGCAAAAGGCTCATCCGGCTCATCATCGTTGTCGAGATCTTCTGGCGTGTGGTCTTCAACCAACGCGATCAGGCCTCCATTGGTGATCGTGCCAGTGTTCCCGCCTTCAAGCAGGATGCCCGTGACATTGTCCGCGTTGTTGGCATTGATGCGGCTGTTGGTCTGCAACGTCACATCGTTGCTGGAATCCACCGTGATCGCGGTCTGACCCGCGGTGATTGTGATCGCCCCGCCGTCGGCGATGGTAATGTCGCCGGCCTCAACGGGCGCCGCCGCACCGGGATCAGACGTTGAGAGCGGCGTGGTCGTCGCCGTGCTGATGGTCACGTCTTCGGCGTTCGCCGGCCCCGCCGCCACGCCCGCGAGCGCTACGGCCAAACCCGCGAGTTGAACTTTGTTGATCCGCATGCCGGCTCCGTCCCCTTCCGTATCCGCCAGGGAGGTCCAGCGACGCCTCAAGCCGCCAGTACAGGTCGGCCCCGGGAGGCCGCCCGATCCTCACCCCGCTTTGCCACGGCCGGGGGCGCCCCCGTTAACCGCGCGCATGGGTTGGCATGCCGATTTTGCCGAATTTTGTCCATAGCGCGACGCACGCCGCGATTTCTCAAGCCGCGCACATAAAAGTGACGCTTCAAGTGATTGGATCTCTGGAAAATCGTCGCCGAAGCGAAATGAGCCTCGTTTGCGAGGGGCCGCGCCTCAGGTCCGGCGCAGGCGCAGTTCCGAGAGAGTCGCGCTGGCCTCGCGCGCCGGCGCGGCGGCGACGTGACCAAGGCCCGACACCAGCGCGGCAACCTGGTCGGCCGGAACCGCCGGAGAGAAGAAGAAGCCCTGCAGCTCGGTCACGCCCACCAAGCGCATGACGGAGGCTTCCGCCTCAGTCTCGACGCCCTCGGCCACGATCTCCATGCCCAGACCGCGCCCCAGCGTGACGACGGACTGGATGATCGTCATGGCCCGTTTGCGCTCATGGATACCGGTCACGAACGCGCGGTCGATCTTGATCTTGTCGAAGCGGAAATCGCACAGATAGCGCAGCGACGAATAGCCGGTGCCGAAATCGTCGAGCGCAACCTTGAAGCCCATGCCGCGTACGGCGTCGAGAATCTGACGGTTGCGGTCCGTCGTCTCCATCAGGACGCCCTCGGTAACCTCCAGCACGATCCGCGCGGGGTTCACGGCGTGTTTCGCGACGAGGTCTTTCAGCAATTCGGGCAGATCGACATGGCGGAACTGGACTGGAGACAGATTGATCGCCACGTCCAGGTCAGGCCAAAGCTTGGCTTCCTCGAACGCCCGTTCGATCACAAAGGCGCCCAGGGCCGGCATCAGCCCCGCCTCTTCCGCGATGGGCACGAAAACGGCCGGCGAGATGTCGCCCTTGGTTGGATGCTTCCAGCGCAACAACGCCTCAACGCCGGTAACGCGTCCGCCCACGCAAGAGATGAGCGGCTGATAGTGCAATTGCAGCGCCCTGGCTTCGAGCGCGGCATGTAACTCAAGCTCAATCTCGCGCCGCTGCTCGACCTCCGCCGCCATCTCGGCGCTGAACATCATTGCGCAATCGCGCCCCTTGTTCTTGCCCTGATAGAGCGCGATATCGGCGTTCCGCATCAACTCGGCCGGCGATGCGCCGTGATCGGGCGCAACGGACAAGCCGATCGAGGCGGTCATGCGGATGTGTTGACCGTAAACGTCGAAGCTCTCTTCGAAGGCGGCGCGCAGGCGTGCGGCCAGTTCGTCGGCCGCCTCCGGCTTGTTGGCGCGGCACAGCACCGCAAATTCGTCGCCGCCGAAGCGCGATAGGAAGTCTTCCGGCGCGATAGCGCCCTGCAAGCGCTTGGCGACGGCCATGATCAAGGCGTCGCCGGCCTGGTGCCCCATCGTGTCATTGATGTCCTTGAAGCGATCGACGTCGATATAGGCAACGACAACACGGCCATTATTGCGCTGCTGGATCAGCGCATCGAGCTGCTCCTGCAAACGGTCCACGAAATGGTGCCGGTTCGGCAAACCGGAGAGCGAGTCATGCAGCGCCTGATGACGCGATTGCTCTTCGCGATCCGCCAAGTCCGTCGAGGCGCGCTTCAAGCGCCGGATCATCGTCCAGGTCAACAAGCCCGCGCCGATGACGCCAAGCGCGACGAGCGGCAAGATGAAGACCAGCAAGAACTGCCCTGGCTGCTTCGGCGTCCAGTTTAGATAGCCGATCGGCGTGCCGTCATCGGCCAGAAACGGCTCAGAGATCAGGCCTTCGACGCGCGTCGGTCCAGATGACAGCGTAAGATCGGGCATCAAGAGCGTTCGGCCGACCGACGCCATGAAGTCCTCGTCCATGCGAACGATCGAAACCATCAGATGCGGTTCGCCCACCAGCACGTTGGCGTCCACGCTCGGGACAATCGCCATCGCACTGACGACAGCGGGAACGCCGCCAACCGTCAGAATGTGGCCCGACCAACTCGCGTCGCGGGCGCCAAGCAGGAATGAATAGCGTTCTTGGTCGGCCGTGAAGGCGCCGTCACGGACGCGCAGCCCATCGTCACGCTCGCCTCGCGCCGCGCGCACGACCCGTTCAAGCACGTTGGCGCGGCGCGAGAACGCGACCGCCGGATAACGCTGCAACTCGCCGCCAATATTCGCGTAAATCGGCCGATTATCGCCATCGACGAGGTACATTTCGTCGTGGCCGTAGGTCTCGTAGAAATAGACCCCGATATTGGTCTCAATCCAGTCGAGATCGAGCGGCCGGCGCTGCGCGTTGATGACCGCGTCGTCCCACCAAGCGATCGCCTTCTCTTCATTGAGTACGCGGCTAACCGCCTGGTCCAGCGCGTTTTCAACCAATTGCCGCTCGCGCTCGATGGCGGTGCGGTTCGCGGACCAGCCGGCATAAGCCACAACCGCCAAGAGGAGCAGGCCAAAGAAGGTCAGCACCGCTCCGATGACCAGCGTCAGACGACGCAGGTCATTCTTGTAGGGAACAGATCGGATGCCACCCAGTGTCATGGTTATGCCAAAGTAAACAAGGAGTAATACGCGCCAATGCTGAGTTATGGCATACGTTCACGAATATAATCTTACTCACAACAGGCAGATTTATTTCTATTAGACTAATAATGGGGGCCAAGCTTGATTTGACAGCCGATCGGCAGAGGCTTGTTAACCTTGTATTTTAATAAAGGTAAATGCAGATTAGGTATTGCCACCCAGGAATTTACGCATTATTAGGGAAATGTCGCCGGTGGAAGCAATGATCGGGGGACAACCAGGTACTCGCTTCCCCAGCCCAGGTAATAGTTAACAAACGTCAGGAACGCCCGATGACGCGGTACGTCGTAAAGACGCGCGCCGACAGCCTTGCGCTCAAACGCGCTGCTATCGCGATTGAGCAATCGGCGTGGAACGCGCTGGGTTACCTCAACTTCACACGCGCGCACTTCAAGCATTACGACGAGCTCTTGGAGCGCTACGCCGATTTTCAGATCTGTCTGGTTGACGAAGACACAGGTTACCCGGTCGCGATTGGCTGTTGCGTCCCGTTCTATTGCGACGATCCCGACAAGCTTCCGGCCGAGGGCTGGGATTGGATTGTGGAATCGGCGGGCCGTGCGGACGTGACGCCAAACATGCTCGGCGGGCTCGGCATTTCGGTGCCGCAAGTGCACCGCTCGAAGGGCCTCGCCCGCCTCGTCATCAAGGCGATGCGCGACATGGCGGAAGAATGCGGCTTTCAGGGCGTGGTCATTCCAGTGCGCCCCACCGCCAAAGCAAAGCACCCCGACGTGCCCATGGCCGAGTACCTGCGTTGGACCGACGACAAAGGCCGCACCTATGATCCTTGGCTGCGCAGCCACCTTGCCGCCGGCGGCCGCATCGTCGGCCAAGCGACGCGGTCCATGGTGGTCGAGGAGCCGGTATCGTTCTGGGAAACGTGGGCGGGCCGCACATTCGAGCAATCTGGCGATTACGCGATCGACGGCGGATTGACCAAGGTCTGCGTTGACCTTGAGCGCGGCGTCGGCGTCTACGAAGAACCGAACGTGTGGTTCTCTTATAAAATCCCGGCGAACGCCTAGACCGCTTTGCGCAACGCCTTCGGATCGTAAATGGGCTCGGCGATCGCGGCGCCGTAGAGGTAGCCTTGCGCCAACTCGCAGCCCATGGCGCGTAACGCATCCGCCGTCGCAGCGTCCTCAACGCCTTCAGCCGTCACCTTAAGCCCAAGCGCTTTGCCGAGCCCCACGAGCGCCCCCACGATCGTTTGATTTTCGCGGTCGGTGGTGATCCGCGCCACGAACGAGCGGTCGATCTTCAGTTTGTCGATGGGCAATTCGCGCAGCAGAAAGAGCGACGAATAGCCGGTGCCGAAATCGTCGAGCGCGATCTGCACGCCCTGGTTCTTCAACGACAGCAATGACGACTTGGCGCGCGCCACGTCGCCTATCATCGCGCTTTCCGTCACTTCGATTTCCAGACGACGCGCCGGGAAACCCGTTTCACGCAGCGTGCGCAGCACCTTTTCCGGGAACCATTGATCGCGCACTTGGCTGGGGGAAATATTGACCGCGAGGATGAACTCGCCCGGCGCCTCGAGCGCCTTGCGGCACGCCTGCGCCAGCAGCGCCCAGAACATGGCGTCCACGAGCCCCGCCTCTTCCGCGACAGGAATGAACGCCACCGGCGAGATCATGCCGCGTTCGCGGTGCGGCCAGCGCGCCAGCACTTCAAAGCCCGCCAATTCGCCCGTGTCGACACGCACCACCGGCTGGAAGTACGGGACGATATCGCCACCCGGGATCGCGGTGCGCAATTCCGTTTCGAGCGCTGCTTTCGACTTCAGCTCTTCATCGATCGATGAATCGAAGAATTGATAGGCGCCGCGATCTTCCTTCGCCCGCAGCATGGCCGCGTCGCCACGTTGCAGCAATTCCGCGGCGTCGTGGCCATCCTCGGGGCACAGCGCGACGCCGATCGAGGCGCCAACCGTCAGCTTCAAGCCGTTCACAAGGATCGGCGCGGAAAGTTCATGCAATATCCGGCGCGCCGCGGCGGCAACCCCCTCGCGGCCACCAGGGCCTTCGACCAGGATCGCGAACTCGTCGCCCCCCAGACGGGCCGCGAAACTGTCGTCGCGAATGCAGCCGTTCAGGCGCGTCGCGATCACTTGCAGCAATTGGTCGCCGATCGCGTGGCCGTGCACGTCGTTGATCGGCTTGAAGCGATCGAGGTCGATGAACATCAGCGCGAAGGCGCTTTGCTCTTCCCCGACCAACGCCAGGCGGCGCTCGAGCTCTTCCAGGAAGTGACGGCGGTTGGCGAGCCCTGTCAAAGGATCATGGCGCGCCAGCGTTTGCGCCAACGCCTCCGCGGCTTGCCGCTCGTTGATCTCGGCCGAAAGCGTTTCGTTCGCCGCCACCAGATCCTGCGTACGCTCCAGCACGGTGCGTTCAAGATCGTTACGGATGGCGTCGAGTTCCAGCACGGCTTTTCGCCGATCGAGCTGCGCCTTCACGCGCGCGCTCAAAACCCGCAAATCGATGGGCTTGGAGATGTAGTCGTTGGCGCCGCCTTCAAGCGCCTTTGACACGATATCACCATCATCCAGCGCCGTGACCACGATCACCGGCACGTGCTCGGCGTCAAAGCGCGCGCGAATGCCCGTCAACGCATCGAAGCCCGAACGCTCCGGCATCATCCAATCGAGCAGCACCAGTTCGATATTATCTTCCGCGATCGCATCCTCGATGCCGATCGCGGTTTCGCGCAACACGACTTCGTAGCCGCGCCGCTCCAAGCGGCGGCCCAACATGTCGCGATTCTGCGCCTGGTCATCGACCAGCAGAATGCGCCCAAGGCGCGTCGCGGTGGACGCGCCATCATCGCCTTGCGCCGGAGACATCCGTCCCCCTTCGCCCCAAAACACCAATACCAGCGTTCGGTTGTAATGGATCGAGGTTGAAGCGACGCTAACGACGCGTCCGAATTGATCGAAAAAATCGCAAAATAAGCGCTAACCTTGATGCGCGCTAACCATGCGTGCGACAGATCAAGCGGCGTATTTCTCGATCAACGCAACGAGTCCCGCGAAATCGACGGGCTTGGTCGCAAAATCATCGCAGCCGGCTTCCATGCATTCCCGACGGGCGCTCTCCATCGCATGCGCGGTGAGCGCCACGATCTTCACACCCGACACTGTCGGCGTTTGCCGTAGCACCTTAGTGGCCTCGATGCCCGACATCACTGGCATCGAAATATCCATCAGGATCAGGTCCGGCGCGCATTTCTGCGCCATCTCCACGGCTTCGGCGCCATTCTCCGCGCAATGCACTTCATAGCCGCGTCGCTCAAGCCGGCGCGTCAGCATTTCGCGATTATCAGGGTGGTCTTCAGCGATCAAAATACGCATGGGGAGACGCCTTTCACGCACTTCTTGCTATGGACGACAATACCGACGCTTGCGCCGGAGCGGGATTAGATTCAACGCGCGCAAAGCGCAATGCCGTAGCCGCGAGAACATCGCGGTCAGCAGGCTTAACAAGGAGTTCACACGCCCCCGCACTCAACGCGCGTGGACGGTCGTCGTCGATAGAATGCACGATGACCGGTATGGCGGCCGTGTTGCTGGAGCCAAGCATCGCCAACACGTCCCAGCCCGCCATGTCCGGCAGATTGATGTCGAGCAAAATCAGACTGGGCTTAAGCTCGCGCGCCATGGACAGCCCCTGCTTGCCCGATGCGGCGCTCACGACTTCAAAGCCCAAGCGCGTCAACGAGCGGCCTGTGAGATCGCGCACGCTTTCGTCGTCATCGATCAACAACACGACGCGCTGCTTTCCTTGACCGGCGGCGGCGTCCGCATCGATGCGCTCGTGCGCCTGCAATCCGGCGTCGAGGCGGGCGGGGAATCGGAGCGTGAATGTCGAGCCCTCGCCCGGAGCACTCACAACAGTGACATCACCGCCCAGCAACTGCATCGTGCGCCGCGTGATCGCGAGGCCCAGCCCAGTGCCGCCGTATTTGCGCTCGGTCGATGCATCCGCCTGCATGAATGCGTTGAACAGCCGCAATAGCTGATCTTCGCTCATGCCGATGCCGGTGTCCGACACTGATATTTCGACAATGTCGCGATCGCCGCCCATGTGCCGCGCCGCGCGCACGACGATCTCGCCGTCTTGCGTGAACTTCACCGCGTTCGCGAGCAAATTGAGCAGGCACTGATTGAGCTTGAACGCATCGGTGGATGCGCTGCCAATATCGGCCACCTCAAGCGTCACCTTGTTTCCATTCTTCTCCGCGCTCGGCCGCACCGTCGCTACGGCTTCGCGCAGCAATTGCGGCACGTCGAACTCGCCGACAGCCAATTCCATGCGGCCCGCTTCGATCTTCGAAAGGTCGAGGATGCCGTTGATGAGGTGCAGCAATTGCCGCGCCGAACTCAGCACGCGCTGAATGTCGGCGATGTCGCTGTCACGGCCGTCGGCCTCCGCCTCCTCCTGCAATATCTCGCTGTAGCCAATAATTGCGTTGAGCGGGGTGCGCAGCTCGTGGCTCATATTGGCGAGAAACTGAGACTTGGCGACATTGGCGTAGTCCGCCGCCTCACGCGCTGCGCGCAACGAGGCGATGGTGCCGGCAAGCGCGGCGTCGCGTACGTCCAATTCCTCAAGCAAGCCCTCAAGCCGCTCATACATCTCTTCGAGATTGATCGCGGCTTCATCAATCTCATCGGCGTGGGCCACGCCCGCCGGCGCGAACTCGGCGAACAGCGCGCGGTTCGCCTTCAGCTTCGTTTCGGCGCGGTGCATGGCGGCGATGAACGCGGCTTCCTGCTGTTTGCGTTCGGTGATGTCCTTCGCAAGCACAATCAGTTTGCGCACGCCGCCCGATCGTCCCACGACACGGCGCGACCAAAGCTCCGTCCACTTCACCGTGCCGTCCGGGCGGATCACACGATGCTCAAGCGCGCCTTCGGCGCCTTGCAGGATGCCGTTGAAATACTTCTGGATGAGCGGATGATCGTCGACGTGGATCAGCGGCGTTGATGTGTTGACGAATTCGTCGAAATTGATCGTGCGTCCGTACAGAGGGATTGGATCACCGTGCCAAGTGACCTCGTGATGTTTGAAATCAACTTCCCAGACAATGCTGCGCCCCGCCTCAAGCGCCATGCGCAAACGTTGTTCGTTCTCGATCACTTCGGCGCGCGTTTCCACCAACGAGGTGATGTCGCGGCCGTAGGCCACAGCGCCCAAAATCTCTCCGCTGGCGGCGCGCCAGGGCCGCACGCCCCACTCGAACCACATCGTCCCATATGCGGATTTGGTTTCGTCTTCGTCGTAGCGGATGCTCTCGCCGAGCAACGCGCGTTTGAAGGCGTCGCGCCATTTTTCCGGCGACCAGGGGATCAGATCGTCGAGTTTTTCGCCAACACCTGTACCTTTGACGCGCAGCGCCAAGCGCATCGGCTCGCTCATCGCCAGAACGCGCCCATCCTTATCCATCAACGCAGCGGCAAGTTGTCCGTGATCGATAACAAGCTTCCCCATGGTCGCGCTGAGATCCTGCTGGAGCGCAGCTTCACGCAACGCGCGCTCCGCATCCGCCGCGCTAATGCGCGCGAGCGTGACGTACGCCATCAACGAACCGCCGCCGACAGCGGCGATCAACGCCAGATCCCAATCCGGCTGGCGTGACATCGCGGCCATCACAAGCGGCGACGCCAGCAGTGAAAGCGCTGGCGGGGCGGCGCCGGCGAGGGCGATGAGCAACGAGCCCGAGGCGCCGCGGCTGAAATGGCGCACCACACCGGCCACCCACAGCACCATCGCCGCGGCCGCGGCTGCGGCCTCGCCATGAAGCCAGAGCGCCGCAGGCAAGGTGGCGTAAAAGGCGGAGCTGCCGAACCCCCAGGCGCACAGGCCCCAGAGCACACGGCCCTCGATCTTCGCATCGGCGGCGTCGAGCCGACGATAAAGCTCGGTGTCGAAGATGAGCAGCAGGGCCATGACCGCGGCCCATGCTACGGGAATGCTTCCGCCCATGATCGCGGCGGCCAGCCCGCCGGTCAGCAGCACCAAAGCCACGGATGCCGGCATTTCGCGCCGTCGTGTCTCTGCCGCGCTTGCGATCGCTATGGGCGTCGTTTTTGTCATTTTGGACGCGCTCCCCCCGAACGTATCCGCACAACGCTGCCAGCAGCCTGTGAATTAACCCTAAACCAGAGGACACATTCGCGCCGGGACTCGCTTTATTCTTGCGCCAGATATGCCGCGCCATGCCGACCCCGCCTTGCCCG
Source organism: Vitreimonas sp. (assembly GCF_036392335.1). Taxonomy (NCBI): domain Bacteria; kingdom Pseudomonadati; phylum Pseudomonadota; class Alphaproteobacteria; order Hyphomonadales; family Hyphomonadaceae; genus Vitreimonas; species Vitreimonas sp. Next base: position 12,144 of record NZ_DASVYD010000051.1, on the reverse strand, counting down.
AGCGCCGCCGCGGCCAGATTATGGAGGCGGCGCGGGCCTGTTTTCGCGAACGCGGCTTTCGGCAGACGACGATCGAGGAAATCTGCGCCGAGGCGCGCATCAGCCCCGGGGCGCTGTACCGCTATTTCCCAGCCAAGGCCGACATCGTCGCCGCGATCGCCCTCGACGCCCGGGCCGACGCCGAGGCGGCGCTCGACCACGTTGGCGATGCCGAAGCCCTGATCGAAGGCTTGGCAGACTTGGCGCGGACTTTCCTAGAGGCGTTCGATAAGGCAGGCCACGCCGCCCTGCTCTCGGATATCTGGGCGGAGGCCGCCCGAGATCCTTTGCTGGCCAAGGCCTTAGCAGAACGCGACCGCGTCGCCCGGGGCCGAATTGCAGGCGCGATCGATAAGGCCCGTCGCACCGGGGGCGCTTATCCCGCCATAGAGTCCGACGAAGCGGCCGAGACGCTGCTCACCGCCCTTGAGGGCTTCGCCTTACGCCGCGCATTGTGGCGCACAGAGCCGATCGCGGCGAGCGTCCGCAAATTCCGCACGCTTGCCCTCCACCTGCTCAAGCCCAAGCGCTAGCCGCGGTGGGCCAGGATAATGGCCACGTTCACCACGAAGCAGAGCACCGAGAGCGAGAACAACCACGGAAAGCCGTGATTGTGCGGTCCGCGCCGCGCGATCACTTCTAAGGCGCCTCCCAATACCACGAGACCGGCTGAAGCGGCCATGATCCAGAGCTCGTAGCGGTGTAGAAGGTCATGAAACGGCTCAAAAAAATCGGCCATGAGCGCGATGCCGGAGGTCGCGCCGGACACTGCCGCCGCAATCATCGCCAGGGCCGGCAGGCCGCAGCACAAGGCATGCAAGGCCACCACTGTCGCGTGAGCCAGGTGCGCCTTCCGGCCGGCGCGCGCAGTGTTATGTTGTAACATTGCTTGTTACTTAGCCGCTCGGGCGTGCGCGTCAAGCACGGCCGGGCGAGAAAGTAACGCCGAATTCGTTATTCCCTGGACATTACCGCTTTGGACGCTTGTCGCGTCGCCGCGAACAGCGCATATGCGCATCATCGCATTGAGGTAGAGGGCAATGCTCAGTCTTCTTGTCGCCGTTCGTGACGCGTTGCTCGCCATCGCACTTGCGTGGGTTGGGATTACGCTTGAAGAGCGTGCAGCCGAACACGCGCCGGCCGAACCCAGCGCCGAAGCATCGCGCGATCGCTGAAACCTTCTCCATGCGCGCCCCAAAGCAGCGCGCCGCCCTTGAAATGGTCTAACTTATTTCGTTTTCGTTGAGCGTTAGCAGACGCTTAAGGAAATTCGCATGAGCACGCCCGACCGCAAGAGCGATCCTGGCGCCAATATGAGTGTGCTCGCCTTCGTCGTGGCGGGGCTTTGGGTCGTCGGCGCGGCCGTCGCCGTCTTTGCGCTGATGGGGCAAGATCGCCTGCAGGCGCTCACCCTGGTCGAAGGCGCCGCGATTGGCGCGGCGGTGCTTTTCCCGGCGCTGATGGCGATCTTCTCGGGCGTCGCCGCACGCGACAGCGCCCGCGCCCGCGCCGAAGCGCAACGCCTGGCCGACGCCGCCGACCGCCTGCTCAATCCGGAACGCTCGGCCGAAGAGGCCGCGCGCCAATTGGCCCTCACCGTGCGCGGGGAGATCTCCACCCTCGATCAGGCGCTCGAGAAAACCCTCGCGCGCCTGCAAGAGGTCGAGGGCCAAATCGCGCGCCAAGCCCAAGTCGTGGACAACATGGCCGATCAAGCTCGCGCCGGCGCCGGTCAAATGATCTCCGGCATGGAGCGTGAGCGCGAGGAGCTGCTGCGCATCTCGAAGGAGCTCACCAACCACGCACAGACAATTGGCGACTCGATCTCGCGCCACACGCAATCGATCAGCGAAGCCGCGCGCGTGGCCGAAGCGGAAGTCCGCGCCGCCGACCAGGCGCTCGACCACCGTCTCACCTCGTTCGGCGCCGCCGCCGCCCTAATCAGCGATCGCACGCACGGCCTCTCCAGCGCCGCGCAAGCCAGCGCCGATTCCGCGCTCCGTCTCGAACAAGCGCTGTCCAACGCGCTCGATATTCTGGCCAAGGCCACGAACCTCACCGATGCCGCGCGCCAATCCGCCGAAGCGGCGACGCTCGCCGCCAATTCCACGGCCGGCGCCGTGCGCGACACCACGCATCGCGCTATCGATGACGCCAAGCGCGCCGCCGATCTGATCCGCAACGAAGCCGTCAATGTTGAACGCGAAGCCGCGATCGCACTGGAGCGTCTGCGTGACGCCGCAGACGCCGCGCGCAGCGCCGCCATCGGCGCGCGCGAAGCGGTCGAAGAGGAAGCGCCGCCGCAGCCGGCGCGGCCGCGCGTGCGTCGGCGCACTCCCGAAGCGCAAGAACCGAGCTACGACAATTCCTGGCGCGACGAGCCCGATCCGCTCGATGCGCCGCCGCCCCGCGCCCGGCGCGACGATGCACTATTCGGCGAACGCCAAGAGCGGTCGATTGAGCGTCCGCGCCAAGAAACCACGCCCGGCGACTGGACCTGGCGTGATCTGCTCTCGAACGTTGAAGACGGCGCCACGCCGCAATCCCCGCCCGTGCGCGGCGCACCCGCCGAGGACCCCGTCGCGCACCTGCGCCGCCGCATCACCCAGCCGCGCGCGGCCGCGCCTGCGCTGCCGATCATCGAGACAATCGAACAATCCGGTCTGCGCATGGACGAGGTGTTCTCACCCTCCGCGCTCGAACGCATCGCCCAGCGCTCCCGCGGCGGCACCCAAGCGCGTCGCCGCGCCGTCCGCGACGCAGCCCCCGACGCCACGCATCGCCTCGCCGACTTCCTAACGCGCGACGCGCAGGCCAACCAGGAAGCCATGCTCTTCCTGCGCAATGAAGGCATGCGCATCGCCGAACTTATCGGCCGCGGCCGCGCCGCGATGAACGCCGAGGCCACGCGCGCGTTTCTGCTGATCGACGCCGCAGCAGGTTAGGTCGACCGATAAATCCGTTTGAGACCCGCTTCACGTTCGGCGATGGCGGACGCGTTTTGCTCTGCCTCGATCGAGGTGTGCGGCTCCGGTAGCGCAGCGCGCGCCCAATAGCATGCACGTTCGAAGATGCGGGTATTTGTCGGCGCGCGCTCCAACGCAGCTTCGTAAAAGCGCATGAGTGCGTTTGCACCACGAATGTCAGAATCAATCGCGCGCACCAGCGCTTCGGCGCGATCAAACTCCAATTGTGCGATAAGGCGCTGCGCCTCGGGCGCCGCGCCATCCAAACGACGCGCTAGCGAAGCACCAGAGCTCTCCACCGCCGGCTTTGGCGTCACCTCGGGCGTGCGATCGCCGGCAAAAAGCGGCAAATAGGGTGAGGGGCGCGCGCCGATATCGAGCGATAGCATCGTCATTTCGAGAAATGGACCGTAGTCAGGCCAAAGCTCACGCGGCGCGCGCGCCACGCCGTGGATCACCGCGCCGTCATGCTCGAAGAGATAATGCGTCTCGCGCACCTCGCCTTCGCCCCCGATGTCCGCCGCGAGTCCTGGCCAAACATGCTCTTCGCCAACCGCCGCCACTTCGCGCACCGCGCCATCGCACACGCGCGCCATCAGCGCGCTCAGGTCCGATGCGTTTCCTGGATCTATCCTCCAGAGCCGCAATGTCGTCGGCGCGATCGCCGTCAGCGCCGCGATGCAATCGCCTGGCGCTTCGTTGTCTTCAAACAAGCCAGGCGGCGCTTCCATCGTGACGGCGCCGACGCGTTTGCGCGGATAAATCATCGGATGAAGCGGAACGCGAGGAACGCCACGCTCAGCGCGACGAGACCGACGATCATGAACACGATCGGCCCGATGCCCTTCTCGAGAATGAGAAACGCATTCTCGGGATGCGCATCATCGACCCACGCCTGCACGCGCGCGCCGAGCGGATAATCGGCCAGTTCAGCGGCGGCGTCTTCATGCGAGCCGTAAGTTGTCTCGATGATGTTCGGCCGCATCATCGCGCTTTCGTAATCGCGCCCATCGATGACATAGTGAAATCGCACCTCCGGCGCGTAGGTGGTCGTAGACGTGTTGCGCGACAAACTTGGGTCCGTGTCGCCAGACACGCTGCGCGTCACCGCCGAATGGATGATCTCCACCTCGATCGGGCGCGCATGTTCGGCGATGCGTTGCTGGAGCGCATATTGTGTGACGCCCACATAGAGCATCATCGCGCCCAGCCCCGCGAACATCATTACGAACACCCAGCGCATCACGCCTCCACCCCGCCGCGATACGACCTAGCGATTGCGTTTGCCATCGCGCGCGCCCGCTTCTCGCCACCGTGCTTATCCCAAATCCACGCCGCCACCCGCAGCCCACACGCATGCTCAAGCGCCAAAAAGCGGCCCGGCCAATCGTACACGTCCCAAAAGCCGACGACGTGGACGCTGAGGGCGCCGGACAATTCAACGCCGTCGGTCGCGGTGCGTCGCTCCACCGGCAGGCGCTTGGCGCTATCGCCCCAACCTTGCTCATCGCCGTGCGCCCAGCGCGTCGTTAACGCGCCGCGCGCGGCATTCACAAAGTCATCGATGTCCGCATGCGCGTCGCGGCGCGCGATCGCGATCACACCGTTGCTCTCCATGGTACCGGACAGCATTGAGCGCAGGTGTCGGTAGAGAACCAGTACGCCCACCGCCCGCCAACGTTCGTCCTTGAGCGGATCGGGCTTGTACCCGCGCGGCGCCCTCACAATGCCCCCGCCCGGCAGCGTGATTGTCTCTTTGGACGGCAAAGGAAAAGACATCATCGGGAATGCGTTCACTCAAACGCGCTTCTCATCGCCGGTTAACAACGGACGCGTCAACCTTAACCACTCTCCCAAAACGCAACGCGGCGCGGATTTTGCGCCGATCTGGCGCACGCGCGCCCGGCGAAACGCACTCGCGCTTCTGGCATGCGCGTTGCACGCCGCACTCGTTAACGCCTGAAAACCTTTGTGGGCGGGGAGTTAAGCATGCGGTACGACCTTGAGAGCGAGCGCGATCCGTTCGAAGGCTTCGGTGAACTCGAAGCTGCGAATGAGGATGTCGCGTTCCGTGATTTCGAGTCATTCGCCGACGAGCCGGCCACTGTGGAGCCGCGTGAACCATTCAAAGTGAAGACGGGCTTCTCCTGGGCCGGCTTCTTGGGCGGCCTCGCCGCGCTGCTCTGGATCGGCGCCGCGATCGGCGGCCCACTCTCCTATTACGGCGTCGAAGCCGTGATGACGATGGACCCGGCGATGCAAGCCGGCCTCATCGCCCTCGCCTTCGGCCCCGCCTTGCTCTTCTGGGTCGCCGCCTCCGCGGCGGCGGAAGCGCTCAAAGCGCGCAAGCTCGCGGTCGAACTCACGCGTATCGCCCAAGACGCGCGCACGCCGTCCGCCGCCGCCGAGGAAGGCGCGCAGCGCCTCACCAATGTCGTGAAATACGAGATCGAGAATCTCAACGACGCCGTAGCATCGGCGCTCGACCGTTTGGCCGAACTTGAGCGGACCACGCAGCGCAACGCCGCCCTCTTCAACGAGGCCGTCGCGTCCTCGCGCGAGAACGTCGAGACTATGGCTTACGCGCTGCAACAAGAACGCGACGCAATTGTCGAGTTGAACAGCGATCTCAAGGGCCAGACTGAAAACATGGCCAATTCGATTGGCCGTCAAATCCGGCTGATGCGTGAGGCGTCCAAGCTGGTGAAGACGGAGATCGTTTCGGCAGAGGACGCACTGCAATCCTATCTAAGCTCGTTTAGCGCGTCAGCGTCGACTCTCGGTGACCGCACGGCGCAGATGCACCGCGCCGCCGACAACGCCGCCGCCGCCAGCAATTCGCTGAACGGCGCCATGAGCCAAATGCTCGAAGGCTTGGCCGAGGCCACCCGCCTCACCGAAACCGCCAAACGCGCCAGCGCGGAAGCTGTGCTCGCCGCCAACGAAACCGCGGCCGCCGTGCGCGAGACGACGCGCAGCGCCGTGTTCGAAGCCAAGCGCGCCGCCCAGCTGATCCGCGCCGAGAACCAGGCGATGCAGGACGCCGCCGCCGAAACCTTGGCGAAGCTGGCGGAAGCCGCCGAGTCCGCGCGCGCCGCGTCCAGCGAAAGCCAAGCCGCCGCCGAACGTTACACCGCCAAGATCGAGCAACGCCTCAGCGCGCTCGCCTCGACAGCCGGCGCCAAGCGTGCGCCCGCCGCGCCCCTGCCCCGCGCCGAACGCCCGATCGAGCGCGATATCGAGCGCACGCTGGATCGCGTCGCCGCAGACGAACCGGAATTTTCCTCACTGCACGCCGCCGCCAGCGCCGCCGTAACCCGCACGCCGCGTCCGCGCGTGGAAAGCCGCCAAGAGCAAGCGCCGCAATCGCGCCGCGTGTTCAGAGGCTTCGGCGGCTGGGGCAATTTCATGCCGCCGCGCGAAGAAACGCCGAAAGCCGCCAATGAAGAGCGCCATGCGTTCGATCTCGCGGATTTCGGCACGCTGTCGAACAGCAATCCGGACGCCTCCTTGAAGCACAGCGCGCTCGACCTGGTGGCCGAAGCTGGCGTCGATCTCGACAACGTGCTCGATCCCCGCGACCTCGATATGATCGCCCAGCGCTCACGCGACGGCGCGGCCGCGCGTCGCCGTGCGGTAGAGAACGTTGCGCCAGTCGCGGTGAGCCGCATCGCGCGTCAGCTCAATCGCGATCTTGAGGCCCGCGCGCTCGCTGCTGAATTCCGCGCTCGACCGGATCTGGCCAAGAGCGAACACAAGGGCGAGGGGTCCGACCTCGTCCGCGCTTACCTGCTGATCGACGCGGCGCTCGCCTCGTAATCAGTTCGCCGCTGGCTGCTGCGTGGCCTGATCCGCCAACGCCGCCTCCGCCGCAAACACGCCAATGCGCGCGCTGCCTTCACGGGCGGCGCGCGCAAGCGCTTGGGTGGCGACGCTGGAGGATCGATCCGAAACGGGGGCCTGCGCTTCGATCACGCGCTGCGCGATGATGCGGCGACCTGGCGAGGCGACGATGCGGACGTCCGCTACGAACCGCGCCTGCATCGCCTCATCACGCACTTCGAAATCGAGCACGTCCCAGCGAACTTCATAATTCGCCCGGGTCTCGCCCGTACGGGTCGCGGCATTGAATGCGCCCTGGCCGGCTAGCGTATGGATCAACATGTTCTGCAGCGCGAACTCCGCCCGCGCCGACCATTGCGTCTGCGCCACGTAGGCCAGCTCGTCGCCCGTGCGCCAAATCACGTCTGTGCCCATGATCGTACGCTCGCCTGTCGGCTGCGCCACGGCGATGGTCGCGTCGATACGTTGCGACAGGGGCGCAACATCAGCCGATTCCAGAACGAACACGCGCGGCGGCGGCGGCGGCTCGGGCAGCAGCGAAATGCATCCGCAGAGCAACAGCGGCAAAAGGAGGATCGACGCGCGCATCATGGACGCAGCTCCACGCTAGGCCGCGGCGATTGCGGCGTAAGGACAGACGGGTTTTCTTCGAGATTGTTGGCGACTCGGGCGATGCCTGCGGCGGCGCGGCGGATTTCCTCCGCGGCGTTGGTTAGCTCCGGCAAGGTCTCGCCAGAAGCGGTCTGCGCCGCCTCGTTCATCGATGTCATGACCTGATCCAGTTCGGCCATGTCGTTCCGCAATTGGCGTGACAAAGCCGCGATCTCACGCGCCGCCTCGCCTGATTGGGTCACCACCGAGTTGCGGTCGGCCAATTGCGATGAAACATTCTCGAGGTTCGTGATGATGCGGCTCACGCGGGCGATGTTCTCATCGGTCAACAAATCGCGCACCGCCGCCATCGCTTCGCTCGCCCGCAGCGCGATGTCCTCCGACCGCGCCACCAGTATGTCGATCTGGCTGCCGCGCCCCTGAATCCGCGGCGGCGGAGCGCCGATTCCCCGGCGCAGAATTTCAGCCTCAGCGCTGCCCGCCGAGAGCTGAATCAGCGTCACACCCGTCAGACCGATCGGTTCTAGCTGCGCCGAGCTGTCGTCTTTCACCGGTACATCGGTCGAGACACGCACCCGCGCGATCACGCGGTTGGTGTTGTCGGGATCGATCCGGAGCGAATCCACTTCGCCGACCTTGATCCCATTGAAGCGCACTTCGCCGCCTTCGGTGAGGCCCCGCACCGGATCATCGAACACGATATCAAATTCGTTGAATCCGCGCCGAAACTCACTCGACGAGATCCACATCGCGAACAACATGATCAGTAACGCGCCGACAATTGTGGCGGCGCCGATGAGGACGTAATTGGCTTTCGTTTCCATGCCTCTACCCTCCCGCGCTGGCGCCGGCATGCGCCGCTCGCCCGCGCGGTCCAGAGAAATATTCCTTCACCCACCCTTGGGCGTTTGCTGTGATTTCCGGAATTGTGCCGATGGCGGCGACCTTGCCGCCGTACAGCACCGCCACGCGGTCGCAGATTGCATAAAGCGTATCCAGATCGTGCGTGACCAAGAACACCGTAAGCCCGAGTGAACGCGCGAGGTCTTGCGTCATCCGATCGAATTTCTCGGCGGAAATTGGATCGAGACCGGCCGTGGGCTCATCCAAGAACAACAATTCCGGATCAAGCGCCAAAGCGCGCGCGACGGCCGCGCGCTTGCGCATGCCCCCGGATATCTGCGCCGGGCGTTTATGGTGGGCGCTCGCGTCAAGTCCGGCCATCGACAATTTGAGCGCGGCGATCTCATCGCGCAAAACCGGCGATATCTGATGCGCGTGCTCGCGGAGCGGCGCGGCGACGTTTTCAAGCACGGTGAGGTTGGAGAACAGCGCACCATCCTGAAACATCACGCCCAAGCGCGGCACGACGCCTTGCGCTTCATGGTACGGAAAGCTGATCTCGCCCTCCGTCGGCCGATCCAGCCCCACGATCTCGCGCAACAGAACGGACTTGCCGCAGCCCGATGGGCCGACAACGCCCAATATCTCACCGCGACGCACGTCGAGGTTCAGGCCGTCATGCACGGTCTGGCGTCCAAAGCGGGTGACGAGGTCCCGCACGCGGATGGCGGTCTCCTCGCTCACCAATCCATCTCCAGGAACCAGAGCGCGAACAAAGCGTCGAGCAGAATGATCATGAAGATCGCCTGCACGACCGAGGTTGTGACGCGTTTGCCGAGCGAGCCCACATCGCCGCCGACGGACAAGCCTTGCTTGCAGGCGATCACGGCCAGCACCACGGCGAATACGGGCGCCTTCACCATTCCCACCCAGAAATGCTGCGACGGCACGACTTCCGAAATCCGCGCGAAGAACATCGCCGGGCTGACGTCGAGCGCCGACCAACACACCAACATGCCGCCGAGAATGCCCGCCATCGTCGCCGCAAAGGTGAGAATAGGCGTCATGATCAACATCGCGAAGACGCGCGGCGCCACCAGCGCATCCATCGGGTCGATCTCCATCACCCGCATGGCGTCGATCTCCTGGCGCATCTTCATCGCGCCGATCTCCGCCGTGAACGCACTATTGGTGCGACCGGCCAGCAGCACCGCAGTGATCACCACGCCAAATTCGCGCATCATCGAAAACGCAACGAGTTCAACGGTGAACACCGATGCGCCGAAATCGCCCAGAATCCGCGCGCCGAGATACGCGACCACCAGGCCGATGAAGAATGACAGCATCATCACGATCGGCAGCGCGTTGAGACCGGCCGTCTCCATCACGTGAACCAAGGAGGTCCAGCGAATGCGACGCGGCTCTAGAAGCTGGCGACCAAATACGACGAGCGTCTCGCCAAAAAACCCGACCGTCTGGATTATCTCTTCGCCGATGGCGGCCATGGCGCGGCCGACCTGCTCCAGAAAGCCCGTGAGACCACGCGGGCGATCCGGCTCGGTGAGTGCGCCGCCATAGGCCTTTCGCGCCGTCTCCAAGAGTTTCAGCGCGTTTACATGTTGGCCGCGAATAGCGATGCGCGACGAATCGCCGGCGGCGCTCTCGCGAAATGTCCGATCAATCAGATAGGCGCCGGCCACATCGAACCGTCCCAACGCGCTCACGTCGACGACGGCGCCCGCCTTTAACTTCTCGGTAAGCGCACGCAGCTCCGCCTCGGCGCTGGCGATGGTGTCCACCGTCCAATCGCCGCTCAACGCCAACACCGGCGCGCGGTCATCCTCGCGGAAATCAAATGTGGCCATGGCGGCCGTCACGTCAGCGTCCCTCGAAACTTTCTGTTCCCCAAACGATAAGAGCTAACAGAAAATATAAGGCAAAGATGCCGAAGGCGCTTTGAAGGCGAGGGTTCCCTTCCCGCGCGAAAATCTTACGAATGTGTTGCGTTTTTGGCGCGTGGCGGTGCGTCGAGGAGCTGAACAGCCAGCGCTCCGCCGGCCAACGTGATCAGCGCCATCGCCCAATAACCCTGCGCACCGACCGCGTCATAGAGCACGCCCGCCAGCAATGTTGATCCGCCGATCAGTATGCCGCCGGAGAGTGTTGAATAGAGCGTCTGCGCCATCGCCGCCTGCGCATCCGGTGTGTCACGATAGAGCAGCCGCATCGCGCCCACATGCGCCGCCGCGAAACTGAGCGCGTGCAGCGCCTGCAGCGGCCAGAGCACCCAGCCTGTCGGCGCAAATCCCATCGCCACCCAGCGCAGAACGCCGCCGCCTGCACCCGCCAGGATCAACGTCTCCGGAGAGAAGCGCCGCTCGAAGAAGCCGAGGCTCCAAAGGAAGGCGACCTCCACCGCGACCCCGATTGCCCACAGGAAGCCGATCGTCTCCGCCGCCACGCCTTGTCCTCGCCAGACAATGACGGAGAAGCCGTAATAGAACGCATGCCCGCTCTGAATCAGCCCACACGCGAAGATCAGAATAAGAAATCGCCGCGACCGCAGCAGGTCGAACACCGCATTCAAGCGCTCCGACGGGGCAACGTTTTGATGCGATGACGGATCCGGCAAGAGCGCCGTCCACGATGAGGCGATCACCGCCGCCAAAGCGCATAGCACCCACACGGCGACCGCGCCCACGCCGAATTGCGCGACCACGAAACCGCCCGCGATGTTCGCGAAAATGAACGCAACCGAGCCTATGCCGCGCGCCACGCCGTAATTGATCCGCCCCGTCGCCGTCGCGCGCAGCGTTGCCGCTTCGATCAGCGGCACCAGCGCTTGCACCAGCGACAGTGCAAGAAAGCCCAGCGCCAGGAGCTGCCAAAAGCCATCGGCGACAAGAAAAAACGCCGCGTATGCCGCCATGGCGGCGATCGCCATCAGCCGAAACGGCGTTCGCCGATCGGCCGCACCATCTGCCCAAAACGCGATCGCGGGGCCGGTGAATATCCGCGCCAATTGCGCCAGAGACAGCACCGCCCCGATCTCTGCGCCCGAGAGCCCACGCTCCACCTCCAACCAACGCGGCAAGAACACCAGGGTCACGCCGGTGGTCGCGAATAAGCACGACATCACCAAAGTGACCCGCGCGGCGCGGGATGTGAAAATAGAGGCGGTTTCGGCGCTCACGCGGGCGGGATCGATTCTTCTGAAGATGTCCGCGAGCCGTAGCATTGCGCGCGGCGCCGCTAAAGAGACCAACGCGCAGCCTTATGCCGCCGGTCGCGCTTGCGATCTGAGGCAAGGGCCCCTAACCAAATCTGATGTACGGCCAAACGCCCCCGCCGCGGCGCGACCTCTATCCGCCGCTCGAAGCCGCCAAGAGCGAAATGCTCAAGGTGTCGGACATTCACACGATCTATGTCGAGGAAAGCGGCAATCCCGAGGGCCTGCCCGTGGTGGCGCTACATGGCGGCCCCGGCGGCGGGCTCTCGCCCGAAATGCGCCGCTTCTTCGACCCCAAGCGCTATCGCGTCATTATGATGGATCAGCGCGGCTGCGGCCGCTCCATGCCGCATGCGGAGCTACGCGAGAACACCACCTGGGACTTGGTCGCCGATATGGAGCGCGTGCGGGAGCGCCACGGCATCAACAAATGGCTCGTGTTCGGCGGCTCCTGGGGCTCCACGCTCGCGCTCGCCTACGCCGCCAAGCACCCAGAGCGCGTCGCGGGCCTCGTGCTGCGCGGCATCTTCTTGCTGCGCAAGAGCGAGATCGATTGGTTCTACCAGCAAGGCGCCAGCAACATCTTTCCCGACGCCTGGGATCGCTACATCA